>JAFPSR010000055.1 GCA_017413675.1 Clostridia bacterium
ATGAAATGATTGTAGGAGACGGTATGTTCCATTGTTACCCAGTATTCCCAGTCTGCAGGGAAGGGAGAGACGGATGGGACATGATGATCCGTACCATGAGGGAGCAGACACATGGCGATGGAAACGAGAGGAATGGAAACATGACGAGAAGAGACCAGATTAAAAACGCATACAGACTGACCGGAGACCACGCCAGCTTTTATGATGGGATGATGACGTATTCCACTCTGCCGGGCAAGGCAATCTGCCGACTGGTGTGGAACATGGACGGGAAAAAGAACCTGCGTTACCTGGTGCGGGCGCTGTCCGGCGTGCCGGAGGGCTTCAAAGGAAAGCTGCTGGAAGTTCCGGTTGGGACGGGAGTCCTGAGCATGCCGGTCTATAAGGAACTGCCGGAGGCAGATATCACCTGCCTCGATTATTCCGCGGACATGATGCATGCCGCGCAGGCCAAGGCGGAAACCGCCGGAATCCGGAATATCACCTTCCTGCAGGGAGACGTGAGCGCATTGCCTTTTGAAGACGGGACATTCGATGTGGTGCTTTCCCTGAACGGGTTCCACGCATTCCCGGATAAGGAGGCTGCCTACCGGGAAACCTTCCGCGTCCTGAAGAAAGGCGGTACGTTCTGCGGATGCTTTTATGTCCGGGGCGGATGCGGAAGGACGGACTGGATGATCAATCATCTGTACCAGCCCAAAGGATACTTCACGCCGCCGTATGAAACGGAGCAAAGCCTCCGGGAGCGACTGGAAAAGATGTATACAAAAGCAAAGGTCACATCAGTAGAAGGCATCGCCTGTTTCCGCTGCAGAAAATGACACGGTGCTAAAGAGGGGTGGCAATTACGGTTGTGAAACAGGTGGGCATATGAAACTGGAAAAATCTTTTGTATTCAAAATGCTTAAAACGGATTTGGAAGAAAAATATGGTGAGAAAAAGGCCTCTTCTATTTTCCGATATGCAAATGCGCAGCTTAAAAAACTGGAATCCTCTGAACCGGATGCCGACAAAACAAGCCGGTCTTATGTATTCCCGGCAGTTGCGATCTATAGGGCAATCGAGCATTATTTCCCGGGGAAAGCGCTGGAGATAACAAGGAACTACGGAACAGAAACCGGTCTCCGGATGAAAAAAGTGTTCCGGAGAATGACGGCGCTTCCAGGCGTTCCGACACTCATGTGGAAGAATATGGACAGGATCTCCGGTAAATTGAGCAGTGGTTACGATTGTAAAAACGTTACCGTTACGGAGCATCTATGCTCAATGGATGTGGTCAGCTGCCCGCTGTATGAGAAGGCGAAGGAACTGGGGACGCCCGAGGCCGTGCAAATGATCTGCTGCATGGATAAGGAATACATGAACGGTTTTCGGGGGATCGACTATACCCGGACAAAATCCGTCGCGGAAGGCGATGACTGTTGTGACTACCGGCTTAAGGATTCAAGGGATAAAAAGATGACCGGAGCCGAAAAACTTATGACAAAGAAGGGTACCATCAAAGCGGAACTGGACAGGCAGACTCCGCGCAGCGATGCGTTGTGGCAGAAGGCAACGGCACGGCTGAACGAAATCCAGGACAAATATGGTGCGCTTCCAAAGGGTCTGCAGCCTCACACGGATAGAATATTCCCTGCTGCGGCAATCTATCTGACCATCAAGGATGAGCTTGGGGAGAAGACTGCATATTCGGTTATAGAGAATGCCGCAATAACCGGCTGCGCCGGAATCGCACGTAAGCTGGAGAAGCTGATGAAAGTACCGGGAATGAGCAGCCTGTTCGTCAACATGTGGGATCCGATGACAAAGAAGATATTCGGGGCCGGTAACGGGTTTAAGAATGTTTTCTACCCGAAGAAAAAGGGCGAATACCGGATGGACATCGTTTCCTGCCCGTATTGCCGGTATATGACGGAACTGGGCTGCCCTGAACTCACAAAGATATTCTGTGAGAAT
>JAFPSR010000056.1 GCA_017413675.1 Clostridia bacterium
TACGCCTCCCTCTTCGGCACAGACCCGATGTTCCTTTTAGTGGTGGTCCTTCTGACTTCCCTGGGAACCTGGGGCCTGCCGCAGATGGTCGGCAAGTTCTATGCCATCAAGAATGAGGATTCCATCCGGAAGGGCACCATCATTTCCACGTTCTTCGCAATCGTGGTTGCCGGCGGCTGTTACTTCCTGGGCGGTTTCGGAAGACTGTACAACGTCGATGTTGCCAGGGATGGCTTTGACGCGATCATCCCGCAGATGCTGTCCAACCTGCCGGCCCTGATCATCGGGATCGTGGTCGTGCTGGTTCTCTCGGCTTCCATGTCGACCCTGTCCTCCCTGGTTCTGACCAGCGCCTCCACCATTACGCTGGATCTGATCAATCCCCTGCGCAAGAAGAAGGAAGAGGACAAATCGACGCTTTCCCTGGTGCGCGTGTTCATTGTTGTATTTATCGTAATTTCTGCTCTGATCGCTATTAAGCAGGCGAAGAGCAAGAGCCTGTTCATTGCCCAGATGATGGGTGTCTCCTGGGGCGCGCTGGCCGGCGCCTTCCTGGCACCCTTCCTCTACGGGCTGTACTACAGGAAAACGACCAAAGCTGCGGTTGTTGCCTGTTTTATCTGGGGTGTAGGACTGGAAATCGTCCAGCTGATGATTTCCCTGGGACTGTTCAGTGTTGCTGAGATCCCTGTCCTTTCCGTTGTTTTCCGGAACTCCCTGTATTCCGGCGTGGTTGCCATGGTTGGCGGCCTGATCATCGTTCCCGTCGTCAGCGTGTTGTCCCGCAAAACGATGCCGGGCGGCATCGAGGAGAAATTCTCCTGCTACAATGACAAGAAGACGGTCGGAATTACCGACAACCTCGGTAAATAGCCTTGGGGTTACCCCAGTTTAGGAGAAGAATATGACCAACTATTATCAGAAAGAAATCGAAACAGCTTCACGGGAAACGATCCTGAAGATTCAGAACGAAAAGATCGTCAAGCAGGTAAAGAACGTCTACGAGAACGTGCCTTACTACCGGAACCTGATGGACCAGAAGGGCGTAAAGCCCGAAGACATCAAAGGCGTGGAGGATATCCACCTCCTGCCGTTCCTGAGCAAGAGCGACCTGCGGGACGCCTATCCCTACGGCCTGCTCGGGACCGACATGAAGAATGTCGTACGCATCCATTCCACCTCCGGGACGACCGGCAAACGCGTGGTTGCTTTCTACACCCAGCATGACATTGACCTCTGGAACGAGTGCTGTGCCCGCGCAATTACCGCGGTGGGCGGCACCAAGGATGATGTTGTGCAGGTATGCTACGGTTACGGCCTGTTCACGGGCGGCGCCGGCCTGGACGGCGGCTCCCACAAGGTCGGTTCCCTGACCCTGCCGATGTCCTCCGGCAATACGGACAGGCAGATCCAGTTCATGATGGACCTGAATGCCACGATCCTGTGCTGCACCCCGTCCTATGCCGCCTATATCGGCGAAGCGCTGGCGGAAAAAGGGTATAAACCCGAGGACAATAAGCTCAAGGCCGGCATCTTCGGGGCGGAGCCCTGGACGGAAGAGATGCGCAGGGGCATCGAGAAGAGCCTCGGCATCAAAGCCTATGACATTTACGGCCTGACCGAGATCAGCGGCCCCGGCGTTTCCTTCGAATGCGAGGAACAGACCGGAATGCATATCAACGAGGACCATTTCTATGCGGAAATCATCGACCCGGATACCGGGGAAGTGCTGCCGGAAGGATCCAAGGGCGAACTGGTATTCACCTGCCTGGACAAGGAAGGCTTCCCGCTGATCCGTTACCGCACCCGTGACATCTGCGTCCTCTCCCGGAAACCCTGTTCCTGCGGAAGAACGCATGTCAAGATGACCAAGCCCATGGGCAGAAGCGATGATATGCTGATCATCCGCGGCGTCAACGTGTTCCCGAGCCAGATTGAGACAGTCCTTCTGAACGAGGGGTATACCCCCAACTACCAGATCGTTGTCGACCGCGCCAACAATAACGATACCCTGGATGTGTATGTAGAACTTGCTCCCGAACAGTTCTCTGATAAGATCTCGGATATCCAGAACAATGAGCGGAAACTCGAAGGTGCCATGCGCAACATGCTCGGGATCGGGGCAAAGATGCATCTCGTTCCGCCCAAGTCCATCACCCGCAGCGAAGGCAAGGCAGTCCGCGTGATTGACAAGCGCAAGCTGCATGACTGACGGTCATACGGGAAAGGAGAATCATAATGGCTATTACTCAGTTATCCGTTTTCCTCGAAAATCAGCCAGGACGCCTGGCACAGGCGCTCCGCCTGATCTCTGCGGCTGGCGTGAATATCCGTGCCATGAGCCTGGCGGACACCAAGGATTTCGGCATCCTGCGCATCATCGTTTCGGATGTGGAGAAGACCAAGGAAATCTTGAAGAATGAATCCGTTGTCATCGAGACCGGCGTTATCGCCGTCCGAATGGAGGATCAGGCCGGTGCGCTTTACAACATCCTGCAGGTTCTGGAAGAAGCCGATATTAATGTGGAATACCTGTATGCTTTTACAGGCCGCAAGGATGCCAGCGCCTACGTTGTCCTCCGTGTCAATGAAACCGAACTGGCGGAAAAAGCCCTGAAAGAGAAGAACATCCACACGCTTTCCAACGACGAGATGATCAGTCAGCTGTAAGTTCCCTGCACTGCCGCCGGACAGAAAAGCCGGCGGCAGTATTCTTATCCCGAAGAAAAAACCGGAGGCATCCTATGCAGATTATCGATGCACATACCCATACTTTCCCGGATCGTCTGGCCGAACGCGCGATATCCGTTCTGGCCCGGCAGGGCGGTATTTCCCCGTATCTGAACGGGACCGTGGATGCCCTGACGGCTTCCATGCAGGAGGCCGGGGTTGCCGTAAGCATGGTTCTGCCGGTTGCCACCTCGCCCAGGCAGGTGCATACGATCAATGTGCTCTCGGCGCAGATGAACGGAAAGCGCGGCCTGTTTTATGCCGGTGCGATCCATCCGGATACCGAGAATGTGGAGGAAGAACTGGACTTTATCCGGGACGCCGGCTTGTTCGGCATTAAGCTGCATCCGGATTACCAGGGAACGTTCTTTGATGATGAACGGTACCTCAGGATCATGGAACAGGCAGCCAGACGTGGCCTTATGACCGTAACCCATGCGGGACTGGATATCGCCTATCCGGACTGCATCCACTGTACGGCGGACCATATCCTCCATGTCCTGGAAGAATTGAAAGGTGTGATCGAGGACCGGCTGATCCTGGCCCATATGGGGAGTTATGCCGATACGGACGAAATCCTGGAGAGGGTAGCGGGGAAGCCCGTCTATATGGATACGGCTTTCGTCCTGGATGAATACCCGGAAAGATGTCTGAAAATAATCCGCAGGCATTCCGCCTCCCGGGTCCTGTTCGCAACGGATTCCCCCTGGAAACCCCAGAAGGAATATGTGCAGAGGATCCTTTCCCTGCCGCTGTCCGAGGAGGAAAAAGAGCAGATCTGCTGGGGCAACGCAGCCCGGATCCTTCATCTGGAATAAACGGGAACAGCCAGGACGGCCTGTCATCCATCAGGGACGGCGGGCCGTTTTTGTTTTCCCGGGATTCCGGCCCGGGGATTGACAATAATCTGTTATATAACATAAAATAATCTTAAAGATTAGATGACGGGATTTTGCGTACAATATGCGCAGCCCCGTTCCCGGATACGCCGGGGCTGGAGGAAAATGGGAAGGAAAACGAAGTGGTTCCGGCTGGACAATGCAGCCCTGATCTTCCCGGCGGCTATGCGGAGGGGCTGGAACAATGCGTTCCGGGTTTCCGTAACCCTGACGGAGCCGGTGGATATCGATTGCCTGCGGAAAGCGGCAGAGAGTATGCGGGACAGGTTCCCGACTTTTTTTGTGCGCCTGCGGACCGGGGTGTTCTGGTATTATCTGGAGGAAATCACACAGGAAGTCCCGATCCGGGAGGAATATGCCTATCCGTTAACCCCGATGAGCCGGAAGGATCTGCGCAGAAGCTGTATCCGCATCCTGTATTACGGCAGCCGGATCGCGGTGGAATTCTTTCATGCGGTTACGGACGGGACCGGCGGGATGGTGTTTGTAAAGAACCTGACGGCAGCCTATCTGCGGTACCGGGAACAGGCGGATATTCCGTGTACGAACGGGATCCTGGATATGGAGCAGGCACCGCTCCCGGAGGAAACCCGGGATCTTTTCCCGCTCCTGAGCGGACCGAAGGCGATGGGGCGTGGGGAAGAGAATGCCTGCCGGCTGGGCGGGGAAAAGGAACCGGACGGGTTCCGGCACCTGATCACAGGGATTGTACCGACGGATTCCCTGCTGGAGAAGGCGCATGCCTGCCGTGTCTCCGTGACAGCATTCCTCTGTGCCGTGATGGCGGAAAGTATTGCCCGGCTGCAGGCAAAACAAGTCCGGGAAAAACACTGGAAACCTGTGAAAATTACCGTCCCGGTCAATCTGCGCCGGGTATTCGGACAATCCACCCTCCGGAATTTCGCATTGACGGTGAATGTCGGATATGATCCGGGGATGGGGGAGTATACACTGGAAGAAATAGCCGGGCAGATTTCCCACCAGCTTGCCTGGGAAATCGTTCCCCAAAGGATGGCAGCAAGGATTGCAGCTAATGTGAATCCCCAGAAGATTCCCCTGATCTGTGCGCTTCCGCTCTTTATCAAAAACCCGGTCATGCGGTCTATCTACCTGTCCAGTGAACGGAAAGGCTGTCTGAATATTTCCAATCTCGGGAATGTAGAGCTTCCGGCGGAGATGACTTCCCGGATCCGGCGGCTCCAGTTCATCATCGGGGTACAGGCCAGTTATCCGAATAACTGTTCCGTGGTTTCCTGGAACGGGAAAACGTACATCAATATGATCCGGAATGTGAAAAGCGCGGAGCTGGAAAGGCTCTTTTTCTCCCGTCTGGTGGAAATCGGGATTCCTGTGGAAATAGAAAGCAACAACAGGAGGGAAAAGGAATGTACTGTGTAAAATGCGGGGTGAAACTGCAGGACGGGGTGAAAGCCTGTCCGTTATGCCATACGATCGTCCCGGTGCACCTGGAAGAGGAGGGGGAAGAACCCCGTCTGTACTCCGACAGGTTCCCCGCGGAGGACAGGCAGGCCTCCTATACCCTTCTGGGATTCATGACGGCGATGATGGCTGCTGCCGCGCTGATCTGTTATTTCATCTGCCTGCGCATTTACGGGGAAGCCGCGTGGTCCGGATATGTCCTTACGGGGCTGGGGCTGGCCTGGACGATGCTGGTGCTCCCGTTCTGGTTCCGCCGTTTCCGGCCTATGGTCTTTATCCCGATTGATTTTGCCGCCATCGCCCTGGTCTGCCTGTATGTCTGCCTGAAGAGGGGGCAGACCTGGTTCTTTCCCTTCGCCCTGCCGGTCATTGCCGTTTCCTGTGCCTATGTGCTTACGGCGATTGCTCTGCTGCGGTATATCCGCGGCGGCCGGCTGTTTATCCTGGGCGGGTTGAGCATCGGGGCGGGAGCAGTCTCCATGCTGATTGAACTGTTCGTGCATATCCGTTTCCAGGTCCCGTTTTTCCGGTGGTCCCTGTACAGCGTGATTTTCTTCTCCTGTCTGGGACTGTTCCTGATCCTGGCGGGAATTATCCCGCCGCTGCGGGAATATCTGGAGAGGAAGCTGTTTATTCAGTAGAAAAACGCAAAAAAAGGAATTCGATGATCCGATGAGCTATGTCATCTTTACAGATACTTCGGCGAACCTGCCGACACCCATGACCCGGGAAAAGGATCTGCGAGTGATCCCGTTTTCCTACTATATCGAAGGAAAGGAACAGGTCTGCCTGGATACCGAGGCCTTTGACGGGGGCGCGTTTTATGCCATGATGCGGGACCGGGTGAAGATACAGACTTCCCAGATTTCCCCTGACGCCTACCGTAGCTGTCTGGAGGGACCGCTGCAGGAAGGCAGGGATGTACTGTATATCGGGATGTCCTCCGGGATCAGCGGTTCCCTGTCCTGCGCCATGGTGGCTGCCCGCCAACTGAAGGAGGAATACCCGGAGCGGCAAATCCGGGTGGTGGATACGCTCGGGGCTTCCCTGGGGGAAGGGCTGGCCGTCCTGAAGGCTGCGGAGTATCGGGATGCGGGGCTTGCCCTGGAGGATGCCGTTCCCCGTCTGGAGGACTTCTGTGAACGGATGTACCAGACGTTCATTGTGGATGATCTCTATACACTGAAGCTGTATGGACGCCTTTCCAATGCGGCGACTATTGTCGGCACGATGCTCCAGATCAAGCCGCTGCTGAAAGGAAACGAAAAGGGACAGATCGTTGCCAACGGAAAGCAGGCCGGGCGCCGCCGGGCAATCCGGGAGCTGTCACGCCGGTACCGGGAACTGGTCCGCAATGCTTCGGAACAGACCGTGGGGATTGCGCACGCGGATTGTAAGGAGGACGCGGATTATCTCGCATCCCTCCTGCGTGAAATCGCGGAACCGAAGGAAATCCTGACCGTTATGTATGAGCCTGTAACGGGATCCCATGTGGGATCCGGAACCCTGGCCCTGTTTTTCCAGGGGGAAAACGGGGTAAGATCCCGCTGATGGGCTTTCCTGTACGAAATACTCCCAGAACAGAAAAGGACTGCCTGAGCAGTCCTTTTTCGTTTTTGCCTGTATGTCCCGGGATATGGCCTTCCGGACGGATCAGTCTTCCCGGTTCAGTTCCATATACCTGCGGTAGGTTGTAAAACCCGCTGCCTCGTAGAAAGCGAGCGCATCCCGGTTAAACTCCCACATGTTCAGTTCGATCCGGGTGTACCCGTGTTCCCGGGCATAGTCCCGGATAAAGCGGATCATCGCGCTCCCGGCACCCCGGCGCCGAAACGCGCGGTCCACGCCGAATTCATCGATATCCAGATAATCCCGTGTAAACATGAACGGGTTTTCGGGACGGACGATGTGGTTCAGAACCGCAAAGCCGCAGAGCGTCCCTTCCGCTTCGGCGACCACGATCTCTTTGCGGGGGTCCTCCCGGATGGCATA
>JAFPSR010000057.1 GCA_017413675.1 Clostridia bacterium
CCTGCGGCGCAGCAGGGAAGACGGAATGATTCAGAAAAAGAGGCAGAAACAGTATGATTGGAATCTATAAATCAACGGATGACAAACTGAACGGGACCCTCCGGTTTTTTGAGGATGAGGAAGGATTCTCCTATGCACAGGCAGATCTGACGTTTGCAGACGGAACCCGACTGGATACCGTTTATTTCCTGGATGAAGCCTATGGAGCTGTTCCTCCGGATGATGAGGAAGAACAGGCGGAAGAAGCGGATCTGACGGTTGCACTGACGGTTACGGAAACTTCCACGGAAGAAACCGGGGAGGAAGACCCGGACGAACTGACCCCCGGGGACATTGTCTTTGTGGTTAAGGAGCTGGACGAAGAGAAAATTGTGATTCTTCCTTCCGCGGGATTCTACAGGGATATTGAAGATGCACCGGATGAGGTGCCATCCTATACATTGTTGAGAGCAGAGAATGAGTAAAATCAAGGAACACTACCGGAAAGACAGTTATTCCCTGACCGCGCGGGTTTCCCCTCCGGAAATGGTGAATGAGAGACTGTGCCAGGCTCTGGGACAGGGCGAATGGAACCGGCTGCTGCCGGTCCGGCTGGAGACCCGGGGTAAGAAGCAGGAGCTTACCGTGACTGCGGACGGCTGTATTCCTCTGAAGAATTACTTTGGCGGGGTTCTTTCGAGGAAGGAAGTGCTTCGTGTTTTCCGGCATCTGGCCGACCTGGTCTCCCTTTGCGGACAAGGGGGCATGAAGGCGGACCATCTGGACCTGGATCCCAACCGGATCTTTCTGGAACCGCAGTCCCTGCGCCTGTTCGGGATATACTGGCCGATCGTCAACTTTGACCAGGCGGTCCCTCCGGAACAGCAGCTGAAGAAACTGCCGGCCCTGGTGAAACTGTATCCTTCCGAGGACCGCAGTTTCCTGACCCGTTACCAGGCTTTTTTCGAAAACGGAGCCCCGTTTTCCGCCAGCCATTTCTGCAGCATGATCCGGGAGATGGAACAGGAAATCCCGCAGGAAACAGCGGGACATATGCCGCAAGGCGAGAATACAAGGATCACGTATGCCGTGTACACGGATACCGGATCCCGTCCGGTTAACGAGGACAGTTACGGTTCCCAGGTGGAAGCGGACAGGCAGTGCTTTGTGCTCTGTGACGGCCTGGGTGGCCACGGGATGGGAGATACGGCATCCCAGCTGGCTGTACAGGTTTGTCTGAACCTGTTCGAAAATACTGCAGATTTATCTGCCTTTCCCGGAGAGGCTCTGCAGGCATCGCAGGATATTCTCCTGGCAGAACAGATGGCCAGGAACGCCCAGCAGAAGATGAAAACAACCGGTGTTGTACTTGCAATGGACCGGGAGAATGCGTATATTGGGCATGTTGGGGATTCCCGGCTGTATATCTTCGAAAAGAACAAAGTCAGGAAAAGGACACTGGACCACAGCATCCCGCAGATGCTGGTCATGACCGGGGATATCAAGGAATCGGAAATCCGGCATCATCCGGAACGCAACATGCTTCTGCGCGTGCTGGGGATCCCATGGGAGGAACCCATGTATGAATGCATGGCCCCGGTACCATTGAATAAGTGTCAGGCATTCCTCCTGTGCTCGGACGGTTTCTGGGAATACATCACGGAAAAGGAAATGTGTGAGTTGCTGAAAACGTCCGCCAATGTGGAGGAGTGGCTCTCCCGGATGGCCGGGACCGTAAAAAGAAACGGGAAGAATGAAAACATGGACAATAATACTGCCGTGGCAGTATGGGTGGGAAAGAAAGAGAAGAGGCACCTTTGGTGAGAAGCACAGACACACAGCATCATGAATCCGCAGAAAACAGCATACTCCAGATGACTGCCACGATGGTGATTGGGGACAGGGAAGACCAGCAGGACAGCTTCGGGTACGAAATCCTGCCGGAGGAAGCAGTCCTGACTGTCTGTGACGGGATGGGCGGCCACATCGGCGGGCAGGAAGCCAGCCAAACGGCGGTTACGACCATCCTGGACGGGTATCTGGCAAACCGAAGCGAGGAGGATGAAGCCATCCCGCCCCTGCTCCGGGACCTTGCCATGGATGCAGACGAAGCTGTATGTGCACTGACGGATGAGAACGGGAACCTGCTGCAGGCTGGCAGTACCATGCTGCTATTGGTTCTGCGCGGGAACCGGATGTACTGGAATTCCGTCGGAGACAGCCGGATCTACCTGCTGCGCGGTGGGGAATGTGTCCAGATTACCAAAGACCAGAATTATGAAACGGTGCTCAATGAACAGCTCCGTGCCGGCCAGATCACCCGGGAGTTTTATGAAAAGGAAATGCCCAAGGGAAGTGCCCTGGTCAACTATCTGGGACTTGGGAATATTGCTACCATCGACTATAACGAAACCCCCTTCCTGCTGAAAGCGGAAGACCGGATCCTGATGGCATCGGACGGGTTATACCGGCTGGTGACGGATGAGGAAATCCGGAATATCCTGGATAATTTCCGGAATATCGAGGATGCGGTTGCGGTACTGGAATCAAAAGCAAAGCGCGCCGCTATGGAAAAACATGTCAGCAGGGATAATATGACAACCGTATTGATTAAGATCAAGGAGAGTAAGGAATGAGACTGATCAGATGTACGCAAGGCCACTTCTTTGACGCGGACAGCTACCAGGTCTGCCCGCACTGCGGGTCTCCCGCAGCGGGAAAAACACCCGCTCAGCCTGTCCCGTCCCACGGGAATACGCAGGAGAAAAAGAGTGGAAGGTCCTTCCTCTCTTTCGGGAAAAAGAAAGAAGAGAAACGGGCTCCCGTACGGGAAGTGTACGGAGGACCCGCCCAGGGGATCCCGGGGCAGGGTTATTCCAATCCGGGAAGACCCGGACCGGGTTATCCGGGCCAGGGAATGCCGGTTCAGGGATATCCGAATGCAGGAATGCAGGGACAGAACTATCCCATGCAGGGCGGTCCTGTGCAGAGCCGTCCGAACCAGGGAATGCCGGCCCAGGGATACGTGAATCCTGGATCCGGGCAGAACGGCAACCCGCCGGTGCAGACGCCCGGACAGTCCCCGGTAACAGGGAGAACGGACAGCGGCAATGCTTCCCAGGTGTTTGTGCAGCCGTCGAGCAGCCAGCCCGAGGATATCGTCCAGAAAACCTATGATATTTACGGGGCGCAGAGTACTCCCAATCCGAGCAGGCCGGCAGCTGGCGCGCCGCAGGGACAGGCCGGGAATACTGCGGTTTCCTACACACCGCAGGCGGAAGTCAGGCCGGAGCCTGTTCAGGCCCCTGCTCCAGTTCAGATACCCGCATCTCCGGTACAGGCTGAACCGGAAATTCCGGCGGCGGAACCCGTTCCGGAACCTGCACAGGAAGAGAATGCACCCTC
>JAFPSR010000058.1 GCA_017413675.1 Clostridia bacterium
GACCCCTGAACAGGCTCAGTACTACTTCCTGTCCGGATTCACCGCCAAACTGGCCGGTACCGAACGTGGAATCGTAGAGCCCACCCCGACGTTCTCTTCCTGCTTCGGACAGGCTTTCCTCGAACTGCATCCGACGAAGTACGCCGAAGAGCTCGTCAAGAAGATGGAAAAGGTCGGCGCCAAGGCTTACCTGGTCAACACCGGCTGGAACGGAACCGGCAAGCGCATCTCCATTAAGGATACCCGTGGCATCATCGACGCCATCCTGAACGGAGACATCAACAAAGCTCCCACCAAGGTCATCCCGTACTTCAACCTCGAAGTACCCACCGAACTGAACGGTGTCAACTCCGGGATCCTGGATCCGCGCGACACCTATGAGAACGTGGAAGACTGGGAGACCAAGGCCAAGGATCTGGCTTCCCGCTTCATCAAGAACTACGTCAAGTATCAGACCAATGATGCCGGCAAGGCTCTTGTGGCAGCAGGCCCGCAGCTGTAAGGCTTTCCTTCCCGAATCAACCAATCGGTGTACCGCCCCGCGGTACACCGATTTTCTTCCTGTGCCGGGGAAATTTCCCTTCCCCGGGAATAAACTGTCCAGAACTGGGGGAACATTCCGGTGTCGTCCATAAACACAACCTCCTTTGCACACCCGTCCCTGTGCAGTCTCTGTCCGCGAAACTGCTATGCGGACCGGGTTTCCCGCCTGGGCTTCTGCCAGTCCGGCTGGCTCCCCAAAGTTGCCAGAGCCGCACTTCACTTCGGGGAAGAGCCCTGCATCTGCGGGACACGGGGATCCGGGGCAATTTTCTTCTCCGGCTGCTCCCTGCGCTGCAGGTACTGCCAGAATTACGGGATCAGCCATGAAGGGTTCGGCAAAGAAATATCCTTAGAGCGCCTCCGGGAGATTTACCGGGAACTCCTCACGCAGGGGGCCCATAATATCAACCTGGTTACCGCCTCCCATTTTGTGTCCGCCATTCTGGCATCTCTTTCGGACAAGCCCGATACAACCTTCGTTTTTAACTGCTCCGGATATGAATCCGTATCCACCCTGCAGTCACTGTACGGGAAGATCGATGTTTATATGCCGGATTTCAAATATGCGTATGATGCTTTGGGGAAGCGCTACTCCTCCGTTTCCGATTATACGTCCACTGCCCTTACCGCCATTGAGGAAATGGTGGGGCAGACCGGAAAACCCGTTTTTGATGAGGACGGCCTGTTACGACACGGCGTGCTGGTCCGCCACCTGGTCCTGCCCGGGCATCTTAAGAACAGCCGCAGGGTCATCGACTTTTTGTCCGAAAAATACGGGGACCGGATCGTATTCAGCCTGATGGGGCAGTATACGCCTACCGCGCAGGTCTGCGGCACCCCGCCTTTGAACCGCCCGCTTTTTCCCGAAGAATACGAAGAAATCTGCGATTATCTTTCCGAAAGCGGTCTGACGCTGGGATACACACAGGAACTTTCCTCCGCAGATGCCCGGTATATCCCGGATTTCGATCTGACCGGCGTATAAAAATGTAGCCCCGATGGGAACGGATTCCGTTCCCGTCGGGGCACTGTTTATCTCTGCGTCAGTCTTTTTCCAGTTCCTCGTTCAGAAGGTTGATATTCCCGCAACCCAGTGTCAGGACAATATCATCCTCCTGCCAGTTCTTTTTCAGATATTCCTTGCAGTCGGCAAAGGTCGGCGTGTAAACAGCAGGGACGCCTTTTTCCAGCATGGCCTTCACCAGCATCGTGGAATGGATGTCCCCCGGATCCTTTTCCCGGGCAGCATAGATGTCCGTAACCAGGACTTCGTCAGCGCCGTCAAAGCAGGTCAGATAATCCTGGAAGAGCGCTTTGGTCCGGGAATAGGTATGCGGCTGACATACCACATACAGTTTATGATGGTGCATTTCCGCCGCGATCGGGATGACCGTCTTGAACTCGGCCGGATTATGGCCGTAATCATGGTACAGCTTGACCCCGTCGACCACGCCGGTCAGTTCAAACCTCCTGTGCACGCCGTGGAAGGAATCCAGTCCCTTCTCAATGGCTTCAAACCCGATGCCCAGGTTCCGGGCTGCAGCAATGACGCCCAGCGCATTCAGAACATGATGGATGCCGGGCACATGCATGGCAATGTGTCCGAGCTCTTTGCCGTGCTCCAGGACCCGGAAGGAATAGCAGGCGTTTTCATCCTTTTCCAGTTCGTCAGCCGTATAATCCCAGTTTCCCTGCAAGCCATAGGTGATCGGATGGATATGCTTGTCCTGCACCAGGCGGTATGCACGCTCGTTGTCGGCGCAGACGATCAGGTAGCCGTCATCATGGATCTGCGATACAAACTTGGCGAAAGTATCCTGGATTTCCTCAATATCCTTATAGAAATCCAGATGGTCAGCGTCCACATTCAGTACCAGCGTCATATGGGGGTACAGCGTCAGGAAGCTGGCTTTGAATTCACAGGCTTCCGTTACGAAGAAATCGTCCTTGCCGGGCAGCACGCTGCCGCCGATCCGGGGCAGCTCCCCGCCGATATGGATTGTCGGTTCGACTTCGGCTTCGATCAGGATCGAGGCCAGCATAGCCGTAACCGAAGTTTTCCCGTGCGTTCCGCACACCGCGATCACGTTCTTGTACGCATTGGCGATTTCGCCCAGGAGTTCCGCCCGTTCCATCTGGGGGATCCCCAGCCGGCGGCATTCTTCCCGTTCCACATTGTCCTCGGCAATTGCCGCGGTATAGACGACAAAGTCGGCGCCGTGCACGTTCTCGGCCCTGTGGCCGATCGCAACCTGCATGCCTTCCTTTTCCAGTTTTTCTACCGTATGGGAGTGCACGCTGTCACTGCCGCGCACATGGTATCCCATATGCTTCATCAGGCGGGCAAGCCCGTTCATGGAACTGCCGCCGATCCCTATAAAATGAACCGTTTTTCCTTTATAATCCGAAATATCTATCGTCATCTGTTTACTCCTGTAATTTCTGAAGTACAGAATAAAATTCTTCTTTTCATTATACCCTTTGGAAAATCCAATGTGCAAGAAAAACACACACCCATTCGTGTAAAGAATACAAAAAATGAGGATTCCGACTGGAATCCTTCGGGAAAGTGCTATATAATAGGGAAAGACTAATTTTGGGGTGGAAGGTATGGATAAAGTTAAACGCAGTGAGCGGATGGCTGTCATCGGGAAGATCCTCAGCGATCATCCCCATCAGATTTATTCCCTGCATACCTTCTGTGAAATGTTCGATGCCGCCAAATCAAGCATCTCGGAAGACCTGAGCGCCCTTACCCGGTTCTATCAGGACTACCGCATCGGGACCATCCAGACATTAACCGGCGCGGCAGGCGGCGTCAAGTTCATCCCTTACATGGATCCCGAAAAGCAGCTTGCCGTAGTGGAAGGGGTCTGCAGCCGTCTGAACGAGCCGGACCGGATGCTGCCCGGCGGGTTCATCTATGTGCAGGACATTCTGACGGAAACCTCCCTGATCGAGCAGCTCGGTATGATCATGGCTTCCCGGTTCAGCGGCGAAAAGATCGATTTCGTGCTCACCGTGGAAACCAAGGGCATCCCGTTTGCCCTGATGGTTTCCCGTGCCCTCGGGGTCTCCCTGGTCATTGCCCGGCGGGATTACCGGGTGTATGAAGGCCCTGTCCTGACCATCAACTTTGTATCCGCCACAGACGGGCGCATGCAGACCATGTCCCTCCCGCGTAGGGCTGTCCGGAGCGGGCAGCGTGCCCTGATCATCGATGACTTCATGAAGGGCGGCGGCACACTGGACGGCATGTACGAGCTCATGCACGAGTTCGATGCCGAAGTCGTCGGGGCCGGCGTGCTGATGCAGTCCGTAATGCCGCTCCAGGAAAGTTCTTCCGGTGAACGTGCCCAGACGCTTCTGACCATCGAAATCAAAAACGGAATCCCGTCCGTTCTCCCGGCCCGCTGGCTGCGGGAACAGGTACAATCCCACTGATTACGGAATGCAGGTTTTTCGAAAAAAAATGATTCTTTTCCTATACCGGTTCTCATAAAACCGGTCTTTTGTCGTGTTCGCATATCTACCAATACCGATTAGGAGGATCCCATTATGCTGGAAACCATGGCCCTGATACTTGCCGCGGGCGAAGGAACGCGGATGAAATCCAAAAAGCACAAGGTGCTGCACCCCCTCTGCGGAAAACCCATGATTGACTACTCCCTGGATGTCTGCACATCCCTGGGGGTGGAGAAACCCGTTGTCGTCGTCGGTTATCATGCCGATGACGTAAAGGAATATGTCGGGGACCGTGCCGTATTCGCGTTCCAGGACCGCACGACAGGGAAAGGGACCGGCCATGCTGTCCTTTCCGCCGCTTCTTATCTGGATGGAAAAGAAGGCTGTGTTTTTGTCATGGCCGGCGATATGCCGCTGCTGGATGCGGACGCCCTGATCCGGATGCGGGACCCGGTCCTCTCCGGGAAAGCCAGTGCCGTAATGATGACGGCGGAGCTGGAGGACCCCACCGGGTACGGTCGGGTCATCAAGGATCAAAACGGGAACGTTACCGGCATTGTGGAACAGAAGGACCTTGCCCCCGGGCAGGAGAAGATCCGGCAGATCAACTCCCTGGTATTCTGTTTCTCCATCCCCGATCTTCTGGAAGCCCTCCCGCATATGACCAACCACAACAGCCAGGGCGAATACTACCTGAACGATGTGATCAGCATTTTTGCTTCTTCCGGCAAAAAGGTCCTGGACTACAACGTGCCCGCCTGGCAGAGCCTCGGATTCAATGACCGGATCCAGCTCAGCCGGATTGAGAAAATCCTGCGCACGAAGATCAATGAAAAACATATGGCAAACGGGGTTACCATCATCGACCCGGATTCCGTCTATATTGAATCGGGCGTTTCCATCGGGCAGGATACGGTCCTGTATCCCGGATGCGTCCTGACCGGGAATACCGTCATCGGGGAAGACTGTGTGATCCGCGGGACTTCCCGCCTGGAAAATGCCTGCATCGGCAGCCGGGTGGAAATCGAAAGCAGCGTCCTTCTGAACTGCTCCGTGGATGACGATACGACGGTCGGCCCGTTCGCTTACCTGCGCCCCGACAGCCGTGTGGGCAAAAACGTCAAGGTCGGCGATTTTGTCGAACTCAAAAATGCCGTGATCGGCGACGGGACCAAGATTTCCCACCTGACCTACGTCGGGGATGCGGATCTCGGAAAAGATATCAATCTGGGCTGCGGCACGGTCTTTGTCAATTATGACGGGAAATACAAGTACCGTTCCACGGTCGGGGACCATGCTTTTATCGGCTGCAACGTCAACCTGGTCGCCCCGGTTCATGTCGGGGACGGTGCCTTCATCGCTGCCGGTTCCACCGTCACCAAGGATGTGCCTTCCGATTCCCTTGTCGTTGCCCGTCAGCGGGAAACCGTCAAGGAAGGGTGGGCCGCCAAACGCCGCGAAGAAGGCAAATTGAAATAATCTGCAAGCATAAGGATAAGTAACATGTTTTTGATTGTCGGCCTGGGAAACCCGGGTGAAAAATACGAGCATACCCGTCATAACGCCGGTTTTGATGTGCTGTCCATCTTGTCGGAAAAGCACGCCTGCCCGATCCGGAAATCGCAGTGCAAGGCACTGACCGGGGAGTTCTTTGTGGGCACCGAGAAAGTGATGCTCGCGCTCCCGCAGACTTTTATGAACAGTTCCGGGGAGAGCGTGCTCGCCCTGGTGGATTATTACCAGATCCCCCTGGACCATGTCCTGGTTGTCTACGATGATGTGGACCTGGCTGTCGGCCGGATCCGCATCCGCCAGAAAGGATCGGCCGGCACCCATAACGGGATGCGTTCCATCGTCAGCCTTCTGAACGATGAAGGGTTCCCGCGGATCCGGATCGGCATGTCCAAGCCGCAGCGGGGGGAAACGGATCTGATCTCCTACGTTCTGGGCCGCTATGCCCCGGAGGAAAAAGAGAAAGTATTTGCAGCCATGCAGGATGCCGCCGATGCCTGTGACCTGTTCGTCACGGAAGGCATCCAGGCTGCCATGGCCAAATACAACGGCAAAGTTATTCCCGAAACGACTGAAGAGGGGTAATCCATGCTTTCCAAGCTTCTACACGCCTGTATCAGCAAATCCAGGTCTTATCAGCAGCTTCTGACCGACCTTGCGGACGGGATCGCACCCGTTTCCCTGTTCGGTGTCCCGGAAGGTCTGAAGACCTTTCTTTGTGCTGCCCTTTCACAGGACAGCCGCCCCGTGATCCTGCTGATGCAGAATGAATCCACGGCTTCCCGTGCCTATGACGACCTCTGTTCCCTTTTGGGGAAGGAAGAAGTCTGCCTGTTCCCGGCCAGGTCTTTATCCCTGTACCGGAACCTGGCGGAAAGCCGTGACCTGTCCTGCCGCCGTCTGGAAGCCATGCTGAATCTCCGAGGCGGCAGTGTCCGGATCGTGGTTGCCCCGATCGAAGCCGTCCTGTCCCCGCTGATGCCCGTTTCCCTGTTTGAGGAGACCACCTTCTCCCTGCAGAAAGGGGAGCAGGTCCAGATGGACGACCTCATCCGCAGGCTGCTTTATGCCGGGTACGAACGAACCGATACCGTGTCCTCCAAAGGCGAATTTGCCCAGCGCGGCGGGATCCTCGACATCTATCCGGCCAATATGGTTTCCCCGGTCCGCATTGAATTCTTTGACGATGAAATCGATACCCTCCGTTCCTTTGATCCCATTACCCAGCGCTCCACAGGCCAGCTGGATACGGTAACCGTCTGTCCCGCCCAGGAAGCGGTCCTGACGGAGGAAACCGCCTGCCACGCAGCCCGGAAACTGGAAAAGGAACTCCGGAATGTGACCGTCCTTCCCGACAAAGAAGACAAGGTTACGGAGGAAAAGGTCCTTGACGAGTTTTTCCCGCTCCAGGCCGGGGAAGAAAAAAAGCTGGAGGAACTTCCTTCCTTTGATGAGCTGTCCTCTCTCTGGAATTCCGGCGGGGAAGAAGAACCCGCGGAAGAAGCCCCAGACCTTGCCTCTCTGGGAGAATATGCGTATCTCTTTTCCATCCTGGAACATCTCCGGAAAGCAGAGCCTTTCGGCGCTGCAGAAAACTTTATCACTTACCTGTATGAAAAGCCGGCCACCCTGTTTGATTACCTTCCGGATGCAGTAACTGTCTTTGACGAACCAGCTTCCCTGAAGGAGCGGTGCAGCAATATCCTCCTGCAGTTTTCCGACCAGCTGACCGCCGCCATTGAGCAAAAGCAGGCCATGCCGGAGCAGTCCGAACTGCTTTGCGAGTATGCCGCTGTAATGGCCAGATGCCGCAGGTCGGCGGTGTCCATGCAGCTGTTGACGGTGTCCACCTCGGCCTTCCAGGCACGGGCCCTGATTACCTTCTCGAGCCGGAGCGGAACCCTGTTCCACGGGAACCTCCGCTTTATGGAAGAAGAGCTGACTTCCTACAAGAAACAGGCTTACACTATCCTGGTCCTGGCCGGCGGCATGGCCCGCGCCTCCCGCCTGGCCCAGAGTCTCCGGGACCTGGATCTGGAGGCTATCTATACGGAAGGGGACAAACTGGACCTGACCCCCGGAACCATCCAGGTCCTGCCCAGCAGCATCTCTTCCGGTTTCATCCTGCCGGACGAAAAAGTATATATCCTGTCGGACGGGGCCGTGTATGCCTCCTCCTCCAAACGAATGACCCGTCGCCGCCGTAAGACGGTCGGGGAAAAGATTGACGCCTTCACCGACCTGGAAGTCGGGGATTACGTTGTGCATGAAACCCATGGCATCGGGATTTACCAGGGGATCAAACGGATCGAAACCGACGGGAAATTCCGTGATTACCTCTATATCCAGTACCAGGGCAGTGACGTATTGTATGTCCCCACGGAACAGCTGGACTGTGTCCAGCGCTTCATCGGGACTGACGGTGCTTCCCCGCACCTGAACAAGCTCGGCAGCAGCGAATGGGTACGCCAGAAAGCCCGTGTCAAAGCCTCCATCAAGCAGCTGGCCTTCAGCCTGGTCCAGTTGTATGCCGAACGGCAGACGACCAAGGGCTTTGCCTTCAGCAAGGACAGCCCCTGGCAGCGGGAGTTTGAAGACAGTTTCCCGTATGAGGAAACCGATGACCAGCTCCAGTGCATCGACGAGATCAAGCAGGATATGGAAAGGATGTCGTCATGGACCGCCTCCTGTGCGGGGATGTCGGCTACGGCAAAACCGAGGTTGCCCTGCGTGCTGCCTTCAAGGCGGTTATGGACAGCAAGCAGGTGGCCATCCTGGTCCCGACCACCATTTTGGCCCAGCAGCACCTGGGGACCATTCACAGCCGTTTCAGTGATTTCCCCGTACGCTACGAAATGCTGTCCCGCTTCCGTACCCCGCAGGAACAGAAAAAAATCCTCAGGGATCTGGAGAACGGCGATATCGACATTATCATCGGCACACACCGTCTGCTCGGCAAGGATGTCAAGTTCAAGGACCTCGGGCTCCTCATCATCGACGAGGAACAGCGCTTCGGCGTCGCCCATAAGGAAAAGCTGAAAAACCTGCGCAAAACCATTGACGTGCTTACCCTTTCCGCGACCCCTATCCCGCGGACGCTGAATATGTCCATGATCGGGGTGCGCGATATGAGCCTGATCGAAACCCCGCCGGAGGAGCGCTACCCGGTACAGACCTATGTTCTGGAGTACCAGGATTCCCTGGTCCGGGACGCAATCATGCGGGAGATCGGCAGAGGAGGGCAGACCTACCTTTTGTACAACCGCGTGGCCACGATCGAGCGATACTATGAGCATTTGAAACAATTGGTTCCGGAAGCTCGTATTGCAATTGGGCACGGACAAATGAAAGAATCCATGCTGGAAGATGTCATGATGGATTTCTATGAACGGAAATATGATGTCCTTCTATGTTCCACCATCATCGAATCCGGTCTGGATGTCCCCGACGCAAACACCATGATCGTCTGCGACGCGGACCATTTCGGCTTAAGCCAGCTTTACCAATTGCGCGGCCGGGTCGGACGTTCCAACCGGCTTGCCTACTGTTACCTGACCGTCCGGCCGGACAAGGTGATTTCCGAAACCGCGCAGAAGCGTCTGAACGCCATCCGGGAATTCACCCAGTTCGGTTCCGGTTTCCGCATTGCCATGCGGGACCTGGAGATCCGCGGCGCGGGAAACATCCTGGGCGCCGAACAGAGCGGGCATCTTTCCGCAGTCGGGTACGATATGTACTGCAAACTGATGGCCGAAACGGTCAACGAACTGCGCGGCCATGATGCGCCTGTCCCGGTGGAAACCCATGTGGAGCTTCCTCTGAACGCGTATATCCCGTACGAATTCATCCCGGCGGACCACGTCAGGATCGATACGTACAAGCAGATCGCCTCCATTGAGACACAGGCGGACTACGACGATATGGTGGAAGAACTGATCGACCGCTTCGGGGATGTGCCCCAGTCGGTCGACTACCTGCTCAAAACCTCCCTGCTCAAGTCCGTTGCTTCCCGGATGCAGATCGACCGGATCCGGGAAAGCGCAAAGGGAAGGATTTCCCTGCAGTTTGCTTCTACCGCCTCCCTGGATCCGCTCAAGCTCCTGGATTCCATCAAGAGCACGCACAACCTGTTCACCATCCAGAACACCGTCCCGGTTTCCCTGCAGTACCGAACCAGTGAAACCGAAATGGAGAAAGTCCTGGCCCCTTTGACAAAGGGACTGGAAGACCTCTATGAAAACATGGCGAAACAGGACGGGGATTCCGCCTGATTCCGCCGGCTTCCATCATTTTCCTTTGACACCGACTGTCTTTCATGTATAATAGACAGGTGAAACTTTTTCCGATTTTAAGGAGAAATCCCATGAAGAAAACCATCAGTCTGATTCTGGCACTGCTTCTGCTCGTACTGTGCGGCTGTAATGTTGTCCGGGTCAACAAGGAAAAAATCATCGTAGCCCAGATCGGGGACGAAACGATTACCAAGGCCGATTTTGACAAAATGTTTGACGAATATCTGGCCTATTACGGGTACACCATTGACAGCACCGAGATCGCCGGCATGCTGGATACGCTCAAGAGCGAGTATCTGGAAATGATCGTAACCGACAAGGTCGCGGAACTGAAGATCAAGGAACTGGGCTTTGACAAGTTCACGGATGAAGACTATGCTGCCGCCGAGAAGGATGCGCAGGAATGGTACGATTCCTATATCGACCAGTTCAAGACGAGCTATATGGCCAATGACAGCACCATGACCGAGGAACAGGCCCTTGCCAAGGCCAAGGAAGATCTCGAATCCTATATGACAGCCCAGGGTGTCACCATGGACAGCATGAAGGAACAGTACCTCTCCGACCTGAAAGCCAAGCGCCTGTATGACGAGGCAACCAAGGACCTGGAGATTACGGACGAGGAGATCAACACCAAGTACAACAGCCTGGTGGAAGATGCCAAGACTAAGTATGAGAACACCCCTTCCCAGTACTATACCGATGTACAGAACGGGGAACTGATCGTGTACAAGCCGGAAGGCTATTACTACATCAAGCACATCCTGATCAAGTATACACAGGACATTCTGGACAAGATGTCCGAAACCACCGACCAGGATGAACTGGATAAGCTCCGCGACGAAGGCTGCAAGGGCATCCAGGCCAAGGCGGACGAAGTCCTCAAGAAAGTCAAGGAGGGCGGCGATTTCGAAGCCCTCATCGAGGAATACGGCGAAGATCCCGGCATGAAGGTTGAGCCTTCCAAGACCGACGGGTATCTCTTCCGTCCCAACATCGGCAAGTATTACAGCGAGTTTGAGAATGCAGCTGCCCTTCTGACCAAGGACGGCGATACCTCCGAACTGGTTGCTTCCGAGTCCGGTTATCATATCCTCAAGCGTGTATCCACCGTACAGACCGGTGTTGTCCTGCTTTCCGAAGTCAAGGATGCCGTGAAGGATATGCTCTCCGAGGAAAAGGGCGGCGAGCTCTACAACGAGAAACTGGGCGAATGGATGCTGGCCTACAATACGGCCGTTTACGAGTACAACCTGTAAGGTTTGAAGAATACTATACGGACGTACACCCTTTTGCGGTGTACGTCTGTTTTTAAAGCGGGGGAACCGGTAGTATATGGGTGATAAAAAAGAACTCTGGGAACAGATCGGCAGGTTATCCGGGCTTTCCCTAAACGAAGAGGAAATGCAGAGGATGGAAGACGACATGGAGGAGATCGATTCCTTCCTGTCAGTCCTTACCCATGTCCCGCAGCCGGAGAAAGATCCTGGAGAGGAAAACATGTCGACGGAACTCCGTGGGGATGATCCGTCCCCGGCTTCCGGGGAGAAGGAAATCCGGCTTCCGTTCAGCGGACAGGGAAGGGAAGAACCATGACCCGTACAGAGACTTATGTTCCCGTTGTCGGGCTGGAAATCCACGCGGAACTTCTGACGAAAACCAAGCTGTTCTGCGGCTGCTCCACCCGGTTCGGCGAGAAAACGAACACCCGTACCTGCCCGGTCTGCCTGGGGATGCCAGGGACCTATCCCGTCCTCAACCGGGAAGCCCTGCGCCAGGCCCTGCGCTGTGCGGTCCTCCTGAACTGCAGTCTGGCTGGTTCCGCCCGTTTCGACCGAAAAAACTACCTGTATCCGGATCTGTCCCGCGGATACCAGATCAGCCAGTTCCATCTCCCGCTCGGGAACGGCGGGTATTTTGACTATTATCTGAATGGCGCCTCCCGCCGCTGTACCCTCGACCAGATCCATCTGGAAGACGATGCCGGCAAGATTCACTATATAAGCGAAGACGGACAGGAGTTTCTGGAAGTTGACTATAACCGCAGCGGCATCCCGCTGGTGGAAATCGTCACGACTCCCTGTTTTTCCGGGGCCGAAGAGGTCATTGCCTTTACCGAACTTCTGCAGAGGACACTTGCCGATGCCGGGATCTGCGACGGCAAAATCCAGGAAGGCTCTCTGCGCGTCGATGTCAACCTGTCTGTCCGCTTGCCCGGGGAAACCGCCCTGCGGACCCGGTGCGAAATCAAGAACCTGTCTTCTTTCGGCAGCATCCGCCGCGCTATCGAGCTGGAGACGGAGAGGCAGGTTGCCCTGTATGAGCAGGGGAAGAGCGTCACCCGCCAGACCCTCCGCTATGATGAGGACCAGGACAGGATTTTTATCATGCGCACCAAGGAAGATGCCCGGGATTACCGGTATTTCCCGGATCCAGACCTGCCCGTGGTTGATTTTCCTTCCGTTTTCCCGAAGGAAGAGTATACATCTCTTCCGGAAACCCCTTTCCATCGGATCCAACGGTACCGTCAATCCGGGCTGAGCTTCTACGATGCCAATCTGCTTGCCTCCAACCGTCAGTCCGGAGCCTATTTCGACCGGTGCCTTTCTCTGGGAACAGACCCGAAGCTGGCGGCCAATTACCTTCTCACCACGGTCCGCCAGTGGGAGAAGGGAACCGGTACTTCCGTTGACCGCTCCTTCCTGACCCGGACATCTTCTGCCAGGTACTGGGATATCTTGCAGAAAAACGAATCCATTCCTCTTCGGCAAAAGAAGTCCTTTCGGAATGCTTCCGGAGGGAAACGGATCCGGAAGCCTATCTGTCCTCCCGGGATCTTTGGCAGAGGGAAGAGAACGCGGATCTGGAAACCGTCTGTTCACAAATCCTGCAGGATCACGAAAAGGAAGTCCGGGCCTATCGAAACGGGAAGGAACGCATTCTGGAGTTTTTCGTTGGACAGGCCATGCGCGCCCTGAAAGGAAGTGTTTCTCCGGACAGGGTTCGGGAAACCCTGCATATCCTGCTTAACCGCCCATAAGTTTACATGAATAACCTTGTTTTATAACCGCTCTTCCCGCTAAGATAGAGGGGTAAGCGTAGAAGGAGGGTTTTTATCTTGGAAAACTGTGCAACGTGTGCAAACCGTGACAGCTGTTCTTCCGTCGATTCCGGAAGCTGTCCCGAAGATGCCATTCAGAAAGAAGCCTTAAACGAATTCAGTTCCATTAAAAAAGTAATTGCCGTCATGTCCGGCAAGGGCGGCGTCGGCAAAAGTATGGTGACCTCCTCCCTGGCCTGCGAACTGGCTGCCCAGGGTCTGAAGGTCGGTATTCTGGATGCGGATATCACCGGCCCTTCCATCCCCGCAGCCTTCGGCCTGAAGGGTGATCTGACCGGAAATGATACCGGCATCAATCCTATGATGACCAAAAAGGGAATCCCGGTGATTTCCATTAACCTGATGCTCGAGAATCCCACGGATCCCGTGGTCTGGCGCGGACCGATCCTCGGCGGCGTTATCAAACAGTTCTGGTCCGAAGTCAACTGGGGTATGCTGGATGTCCTTCTGATCGACATGCCTCCCGGAACCGGCGACGTACCGCTGACCGTGTTCCAGTCCCTGCCTGTAGACGGCGCCGTCCTGGTTGCCACCCCGCAGGACCTGGTCAGCATGATCGTCAAAAAGGCCCTGACCATGGCCAATATGATGGGGATCCCGGTACTTGGCATGGTGGAAAACATGTCCTTCCTGCGCTGCCCCGACTGCGGCAAGGAAATTTCCATTTTCGGCAAGGGTATGACCCCGTCGGATGCTGCCTCCATGGGCACCATCCTGCTGGACAGGGTTCCCCTCGATCCCATCGTCGGCGCCCTGATCGATGCCGGCAAAGTGGAAGATGTTCCCGTCGGCCGTCTGCCGCAGACCGTTTCCGCGGTCTCCCTGCTGCTGGAGAACGTATTGTAAGCACATATTCTGCAAGTTCCGGAAACCGTAAGTTTCCGGAACTTTCTTTTTGTTCCTTTGTCCGGTCCCTGCCCTCCAAAGCTTGCTCAAATCCTATAATTCCGATATAATAAAGTGTTAGCTGAACCCTTTAGGAGGTCTTCTTGCCCGTATGCCCAGTCTCCGTGAAAACATCGTTATTTCCCCGGAAGAAATGTCCCGGCAGAAACAGATTGCCCGGGATCTTTCCACCCTGTTCCAGGGAAAACAATACTATATCAATACCTACGGCTGTCAGATGAACGTACAGGATTCCCAGCACATGGCAGGGATCCTGGAGGAGATGGGATTCCGTCCCGCGGAGTCCCAGGACAGTGCCGATCTTGTTTTCTTCAATACCTGCTGTGTCCGTGACAATGCCGAACGGCGGGCGATGGGGAACCTGGGATTCCTGCACGCCCGGAAAAAGGAAAACCCCGACCTTCTGCTCGGGATCTGCGGCTGTATGGTCCAGCAGGACGGCAAGGCGGATGAGATCCGCTCCCGTTTCCCCCTGGTGGACTTCTGCTTCGGGACCAATGAACTGTACCGTCTGCCCGAGATCTTCCAGAAACGGATGCAGTCCGGCGCTCCCGTGGACATGGTGCAGCCTGCCAACAGCACCGGGATCATTGCCGAGGGAATGCCTATCCGCAGGACCAGTGAGATCCAGAACTTTGTTACGATCATGTTCGGATGCAACAATTTCTGCTCCTACTGCATCGTCCCGTATGTACGGGGCAGGGAACGTTCCCGGGATCCGGAGGAAATCATCCGGGAAGTGGAAGAACTGGCAAAGAACGGCATACAGGAAGTTACCTTGCTCGGCCAGAACGTGAACAGCTACGGTAAGGATTTGGAGAAACCCTTTGACTTTTCCGACCTGCTCAAAAGGCTGGACGGCGTC
>JAFPSR010000059.1 GCA_017413675.1 Clostridia bacterium
GACGGCGTCCTCCCGCGCATCCGGTTTATGACCTCCCATCCCAAGGATCTTTCGGATAAACTCATCGAAACCATTGCCGGTTCCGGATCCGTCTGCCATCATATCCATCTCCCGCTGCAGAGCGGCAATGACCGGATCCTGCAGTTAATGAACCGGCATTATACCCGGGAAGACTATCTTTCCCTCGTCGGTCGGATCCGTACCGCCATCCCGGATATCTCCCTGACCACCGACCTGATCGTCGGTTTCCCGACGGAAGAGGAAGCCGAGTTTGCGGATACCCTCGCCATGGTGGAAGCCTGCCGGTTTGATTCCGCGTTTACCTTCAATTACTCTCCGCGGAAGGGAACCCGGGCAGCGGAAATGGAAGGACAGGTTCCTTCCGAAGTCATGACCGACCGGATCCAGCGCCTGATCGCGCTCCAGGAGGAAATCACGCAGGAGAACTACAAACGGTTCCTGGGGAAGAGCGGGGAAGTCTTAACGGAAGGCACATCCCTGCGGGATCCTTCCATGCTGACCGGCAAACTCTCCCAGGGCATTACCGTCAACTTCAGCGCCCCGGAACCTGTCCGGGACTATATCGGCAGATTCGTACGCGTATCCATTGATTCCGCGGGACACAACACCCTGCGCGGAACCATGATCCCATAACAACTAAATGACAAGGAGTATACAATCATGAAAGTGGAACTTTTTGAAAAAGCCAGACTGCTTGGGGAAGCCCTGCTCGAATCCGAAGAATATCAGAGACTGCAGGGGAAACAGGATATCGTAAACCAGAATCCCGAAGCCCAGGAGCTTTTCAATCAGTATAACGAGATGCAGAAAACGGTCGAGATGATGCTTCAGCAGGATGAAGTCGATTCCGTCGCCATGAAGGCCATGTCGCAGAAGATCGAGGAATGCCGCAATGAACTGCAGCAGCTTCCCGATGTCATTGAGATGGCCCAGGCCCAGACCGATTTCCAGACCCTGATGGGCCAGGTCAACCAGGTCATCCGCTACATCATCACAGGCGAGCTCGGCGATGCCAACTGCACCGGCGACTGCAGCACCTGTTCTTCCTGCGCTTCTCACTGACCGTTGCTTTACGGTGCAATGGGGGGTTAAAACATATTCCTGATCGGTATCCCCACAGGTTTTCTCATTTTTCATCCGGCGAATGTTGACTTCGCCCATAAGGAGAAACAGCTATGGCTCTCACTGCAATGATGCAGCATTATCTTCAGATGAAATCCGAACACAAGGACTGTATCCTTCTGTACCGTCTCGGGGATTTCTATGAAATGTTCTTTGACGATGCCATCCTGGTTTCCAGGGAACTGGAACTCACGCTGACCGGCAAAGACTGCGGTCTGAAGGAACGGGCCCCGATGTGCGGGGTTCCTTATCATGCAGTGGACCAGTATATCCAGAAGCTGATTGCCAAGGGATACCACGTCGCGATCTGCGAACAGCTCAGTGACCCCGCCCTGAGCAAGGGCCTGGTGGAACGGGGCATCACGCAGATTATCACGCCCGGCACCTATATGCCGGCCAACGAGATCAACCGCAAGGACAACCGCTACCTTCTGTGCATCTATGTCAACAAAACGCATGACCGTGTCGGTTATGCCTACTGTGATGTTTCCACAGGGGAACTTATCGTATCCCAGGACCGCAATCCTCTGGAAATCGAGTACCAGATCAGCCGTATCGACCCCAAGGAAATCCTCTGTAACCCGGAAGCCTCCGGCTATATCCAGGAAGAAGAGTTCCGGGCCATGCTTTCCGTACTGGAAGAGGAACGTTTTGACCTGAACGGAGCACGGACTGCCCTGAAAGCGCAGTTGTCCCAGCCGCTGTCCGCCTATGGGTGCGAAAGAATGCCCCTGGCCGTAGCTGCCTGCGGGGCCGTCCTGTGGTATCTGCATACGACCCAGTTCAACGACCTGGAACACATCAATTCCCTTCGGGTTTACCTGCCCCGGGACCATATGCTCCTGGAGGCTTCTGCCAGACGTTCCCTGGAATTGGTCCAGTCCATCCAGGGGCAGAGGAATACAGGCACCCTCCTGCACGTCCTGGACAAGACCCAGACGGCCATGGGCGGACGCCTTCTGCGCAGCTGGCTGGAAGAGCCGCTGATCAACCTTTCCGAAATCCATAAACGGCAGGATGCCGTGGAAGAACTTCTGAACGCATATCCGCAGCGGCAGGAAATCACGGATTCCCTGCGCAGTGTCTATGACCTGGAAAGGATCCTGTCCAAACTGGCGCTGAATTCCATCAATGCCAGGGATATGCTGGCCCTCCACCGGTCCCTTACCTCCCTGCCGCACATTCTTTCGGTCCTGGAACCGTTTACGTCGGCTTACCTGGACGAACTCAGGTCCGAGATCGACCCGATGGAAGAATTGTGCTTACGAATTGAAAACACCATTTCCGAAGATGCCCCGATCCAGACCACGGAAGGCGGGATCATCCGCAGCGGGTTCTCTCCCGAGCTGGATGAACTGCGTGCTGCCAGCAAGAGCGGGAAGGACTGGGTTCTGGAAATGGAAGCCAGGGAACGGGATGCCACCGGCATCCGGAACCTGAAAATCGGCTTCAACCGGGTCATGGGGTATTACATCGATGTCACCAAATCCAACCTCAACCTGGTACCTGCCTATTATGTACGCAAACAGACGCTGACCAACAGCGAACGCTATATCACCCCGGATCTCAAGCAGCTGGAAGACAAAATCCTTTCCGCGGAAGAGCGCTCCCAGAAACTGGAATATGAGATCTTCGTCGAGCTGCGCAATGAAATGCACCGGCTCCTTGCCCGGATTAAACGGACAGCCCAGGCGGTCAAGACGCTGGATGTCCTCTGTTCCTTTGCGCAGGTTGCCCAGGAGCGCCATTACTGCAAACCGGAAGTCAATGACGGGTTTGACCTGATCATCCAGGACGGCCGGCACCCGGTCGTCGAAGCCATGATCGATGAAAACTTCGTTCCCAACGATATCCATCTGACCCCGGAAGAGCGTTTCATGGTGATTACCGGGCCCAACATGGCCGGTAAATCCACCTACATGCGCCAGGTCGCCCTGATCGTCTTAATGGCGCATATCGGCTCCTTTGTCCCGGCCAAAAAAGCGGTCATTTCCGTTACCGATGCGATCTTTACGCGGGTCGGTGCTTCGGATGACCTGGCTGGCGGCCGCAGCACGTTTATGGTGGAAATGAACGAACTGAGCGATATCGTCAAGCACGCAACCAAAAACAGCCTCATCATCCTGGATGAAATCGGGCGCGGGACCTCCACCCTGGACGGTCTTTCCATCGCCTGGGCCAGTGCCGAATATATCGCCAATCCCAAACGCCTCGGCGCCAAGACGCTGTTTGCCACCCACTATCATGAACTTTCCGAACTGGAAGGGAAGATCGAAGGGGTTGTAAATTACCGCAGCGAGGTGGAAGAATTCAAGGATGAGATCATTTTCCTGCGCAAAATCACGCGGGGGAACGCGGAATCCTCCTACGGCATCCAGGTAGCCTCGCTGGCAGGCCTTCCGGATCCCATGATCAACCGTGCCCGGGAAATCCAGGCGCGGATCGAAGCCAGCAGCATCAATAAACAATCCGTAGGGGAGAACCTCATCAACGGCCCGAAGGTAAAACCCCGCCAGGTCTCCCTGACCGATTATGACGCAGTCGGGTTCGCGCAGGAAATTGCCGCGCTGGACGTGAAAAACATCACCCCGATCGAAGCGCTGAACCTCCTTTATAAACTGACTGAGAGAGCGAAACTGATCTAACATACAGGAGTATGTCCATGGAGAAGAATCCGAAAAAGATCAATATACTGGATACACAGACGACCAACCGGATTGCCGCCGGTGAAGTTGTGGAGCGTCCTTCCTCCGTCGTCAAAGAACTGCTCGAGAATGCAATCGACGCCCATGCCGATGCCGTTACTCTGGATATCCGGGAAGGCGGGATCGGCTATATCCGTGTATCCGACAACGGGGTCGGCATCGCACCGGAAGACCTCCGAATCGCCTTTGAACGGCATGCCACCTCCAAGATCCATTCCGGAGATCCTCTGGACCAGATCGGTACCCTCGGGTTCCGCGGGGAAGCCCTGCCCTCCATTGCGGCAGTTTCCAAAGTCGAACTGACCAGCCGCCCTGCCGGCGCTGCTTCCGGCATGCGGATCAATATCGAAGGCGGCCAGGTCCTTTCCGTCAAGCAGGCCGGAAGCCCGGACGGAACCACGTTTATTATGCGGGACCTGTTTTACAATACGCCTGCCCGCAGGAAATTCCTCAAGCGGGAAAGCACCGAAGCCGGGTATATCTCAGATATCGTCACGCAGCTGGCTTTAAGCCGCCCGGACATTTCCTTCCGCTTTGTCAACCAGGGGAAAACCGTATTCCAGACGCCCGGTGACGGGAATCTGCAGCACGCCATGATCGCCGTTCACGGGAAACAGATGAGCGGGACCATTCCGGTCCAGGGTGAAAGCGGTCTCATCCGCATCTCCGGCTATATCGGCGTCGGGGAACTCGGCCGCGGCAACCGGAACTATGAGATGTGGTATGTCAACAGACGCTACATCAAAAACGCGGTCCTCTCCATGGCTTTGGAAAATGCCTGTAAGGGGAGCATCACCATCGGGCGCTTCCCGTACTGCGTCCTGTTCCTGGACCTGCCCATGGAACAGGTGGATGTCAATGTCCATCCGAATAAACTGGAAGTCCGCTTCCGGGACGAATACCTGGTCCATAACGCGGTGCAGCGCATCCTGAACGAGGCGCTCTACCTGCCGCTCCGGACCATCCGGGAAAACACCGTTTTCAACCAGGATGCTGGTGAGAAACCCGCGCCTTCCCAGGGCACCTGGACACAGACAACGCCCGCAGCGCCGGAAAAACCGGCCGTTTCCAGGCCGGCTTCTTCTGTGCCTCCCGTCCAGGCCACTCCGAAACCCGCTGAGGATTTCTTCCGGAAAGCGGAGCGGGGAGAACCTCTGCCGAACTATCCGAAGCCCGATACCGGGAGGGAAGAGGGCGTGCATTTCCATGCCCTGCCCGGGGAAATCCCGTCTCCCGCCGTACCCGATCCCGCCCCGGCTGCCATCCCGGCAGTCCCGGCCGTGGATCCCGTTCCCGCAGTTCCTGTCCCGGGTCCCGCAGCGCCCGTACAGACGGAAATGGATACCTCTTCCGTTCCGTCCCTGCATGATTGCCGGATCCTGGGAACCCTGTTCAGCACCTATATTCTGGTGCAGCAGGAAGATACCGTTTATATCATCGACCAACATGCCGCACATGAGCGGCTCCGTTATGAGGAGCTGGTCCGTCGTTCCGAAACGCATACACTGTCCCAGCAATTGCTCCTGCCGCACCGGGTGGAAGTAACCCTTCGGGAGAAGGATGCGATTGAGCAGAACCTCCCCCTGTTCCGGGAGATCGGGTTTGAGATCGAACCTTTTGAAGAAAACAGTTACCGGGTTTCCGCAGTGCCCGTCATTCTGGGACAGCCCCAGATTTCCGGTTTCTTCCAGGAGGTACTGGACAGCCTGACCGGGCAGTTCAGCAACCGCGCCGAAGACCTGCGCCGGGCAGAGCTCATCCGGGCGGCCTGCCACAGTGCCGTCAAGGGCGGGGACAGGCTGGAACAAGCCGAGATCATTGCCCTGATGAACGCAATCCGGGACGAACAGATCCCGCTGACCTGCCCGCACGGACGTCCCATCTATGTCACGCTGACCCAGCATGACCTGGAAAGACGGTTCAGCCGGATCCAGGGATAAGGAAGGAAGGCAATGAACAAGATTTGGGTAATTGCCGGCCCGACCGCAACCGGGAAAACCAAAACAGCTGTCCAGGTTGCCCTGGATACAAACACGGATATTATCTCCATGGATTCCATGCAGATCTACCGGCAGATGACGATCGGCACCGCCAAGCCAACACCGGAAGAGATGCGCGGGATCCGTCATGACCTGGTCGGCACCGTTGATCTGCGGGACAACGGCTATACGGTTGCCCGCTACCGCCAGGACGCGGAAGCCTGCATGCAGAGGATCTTTTCGGAAGGAAAGACCCCCTTGTTTGTCGGCGGGACCGGACTGTATTTAAACAGCATCCTGTATCCCATGCAGTATGCCTCCGCTTCGGAAAGCCCTGAGACCCGCCTGAAATGGCAGGTGTTCCTGGAAAAAGAAGGGAAGGGCGCCCTGTTTGCGGAATTGGAAAAAGCCGACCCGCTCAGTGCACGGAGGCTCCATCCCAACGACACCAGGCGCGTCATCCGTGCTCTGGAAGTCTGGGAAGCAACCGGGAAATCCATTTCAGCCCAGCACGATGCCGAAAAACAGCGACTGTACGATGCCCGGATCGTCATATTGACCATGCCCCGGGAACACCTGTACCAACGGATCAATGAACGGGTGGACCGGATGATCCAAAGCGGCCTGATAGAAGAAGTCAAAGAATTGTCCCAGCAGGGATTTGACGAGCAGACCCGCGGGATGCAGGGAATCGGCTATAAGGAAGTCGTGCGCTTCCTCAAAGGGGAATATTCCCTTGCCGAGATGACGGAAACAATCAAACAGGAGAGCCGCCGCTATGCCAAGCGCCAGATGACCTGGTTCCGCCAGTTCGGGGACGCCCTGTTCCTGGATGTGGAGAGCATGGATTTTCCCGCCCTCTGCCATACGATCGAGGAGCGTTTTGAAGAAGAATTCCAGCCTGTATAAGAAAAAGAGGTTTATAGATTATGCCGAATGATTTGATCGCCGGCTTCCTCAGCCGGTGTGAAACAGAGCTTTCCCTGCTTTTCGAGGAAATCGATGGCCGGGAAGAGGCGAACTTCCGCAAGGTTATGGAAGCCTTTGAGGCGGAGCAGATTGCCGTACGCCACTTCACCGGCACAAACGGCTACGGTTATGACGATATCGGCCGAGACGCCCTGGAGCGTATTTACGCCCGAATTTTCGGAAAGGAAAAAGCGCTTGTCCGTCCGTCGATCGCGTCCGGCACCCATGCGCTGGCGGTCATGTTTTTCGGACTGCTTCGTCCCGGCGACCTCATGCTCTCCGTGACGGGCGATCCTTATGATACCCTCTCTTCCATTATCGCGCCTTCCGCAGACAGGGAAGAGGGTTCCCTGGCCGATTACGGCATTTCCTACGGTTCCGTGTCCCTCCTTCCGGACGGGAAAATCGATTATGAAACCCTCCGGACCGCACTCAGGGATCCGAAACTCCGTGTAGCCGCCATGCAGCGCTCCCGCGGCTATGCCTGGCGCGCTTCCTTTTCCACAGAAGAGCTCAATGCGTGTGCGGACTTCATCCATTCGCTCCGTCCGGATGTCATCGTGGCGCTGGACAACTGTTACGGGGAATTTGTGGACCCCGTAACGGATGTCCTTACGGCGGATATCTTTGCGGGCTCCCTGATCAAGAACCCGGGCGGCGGCATCGCGCCGACCGGCGGGTATCTGGTGGGAAGGGAAGACCTCATTGACCGCTGCGCCAAACGGCTGACGGCACCCGGTGTCGGCAGCGAAATCGGTTCTTATACGCCCGGATACCGCCTGTTCTACCAGGGTATCTGGATGGTCCCCCACGCAGTGGCCCAGGCCCTGAAATGTGCCGCCCTGTTCTCGAAGGTATTCGCTTCTCTGGGTTTTGAAGTCAATCCGGACCCGTTTGACGACCGGCATGATATTATTCAGGCGGTGCAGCTGCATTCGGAAGCAAGGCTTGTTTCTTTCTGCAAAGCCGTGCAGTCCGCTTCGCCCATTGATTCCTTCGTATCCCCGGAGCCCTGGAATATGCCCGGGTACACTGACAAGGTCATTATGGCCGCCGGTACGTTTGTCGGTGGTTCCTCCCTGGAACTGAGCGCTGATGCCCCGATCCGGGAGCCGTATACCGTCTACATGCAGGGCGGACTGACCTACGTTCACGGCAAATATGCCGCAGAAAAGATCCTTGCCTCCTTCCTGGAGGAAGGACTCATCACGGAAGAACAGCTGAAAGAATAAAGAGGGTTATTCTATGCGTATTGGGTTTATCGGTATCGGTAATATGGGCAGCGCCCTGCTGGAAAGCGGACTGAAAGGACAGATTGATCCCGCATCGGTCGGGGTAACCAGCCTTCGGCGCAGCCACTGGGAAGAGGTTACAAAAACCCGGAAAGTCCGGGGATTCGCTTCCTCCAAAGAACTTGTGGAATGGGCGGTCAATGCTATTTAATTCTCTCTTTTTCTTTTCAAAATTATTTTCAATAACATTA
>JAFPSR010000060.1 GCA_017413675.1 Clostridia bacterium
GCCGGTGCTTTTGTGGATGAGGAGAAAGGGATCCGGTTGCCGCATGTGGCCGGTACGATCACCAACCTGGACGGCCCCAGCATCACACGGTCGCTGCTTTCCATCCAGAGTGAACTCCGGCGCAGGCAGGCGATCTTCAATGAAGCCAAGCGAATCTCCAACGAAGGGACGCTCGACATCTATGATTACCAGAAACTGTACCGGCGCGGCATTGTGAAAGAACCGCTGCCTCACCTGTTCATTATTTCGGATGAATTTGCAGAACTGAAAACGCAGCAGCCCGAGTTTATGGAACAGTTGATCAGCGCAGCCCGTATCGGCCGAAGCTTGGGCGTTCATCTGATCCTGGCGACGCAGAAACCCAGTGGTGTCGTTGACGACCAGATCTGGTCCAACAGCCGTTTCCGTGTCTGCCTGAAAGTACAGGAAAAATCAGACAGTATGGATATGATCAAGCGTCCCGATGCGGCGGCGCTTTCGGATACCGGCCGGTTCTACCTGCAGGTCGGTTTCAATGAGTTCTTTGATCTCGGCCAGTCGGCCTGGTGCGGTGCGCCCTATGTGCCATCCGACCGTCCGATCCGCGAAAAGGACAACAGTATCCGCGTCATCGATACGCTGGGCAGAACCCGTACCGAGGTCAAACCCAAGAATACGAACCTGACCGGCAACGAAGTCAAGCAGGTGGTAGCCCTGGTCAAGTATCTTTCCGATATCGCAGAGGAAGAGAACATCCATGTGCGCCAGCTCTGGCTGCCCCCGATCCCCGCATCGATCTTTATCGATGAACTGGAAACGAAGTACGGGTACCAGTCAGAATCCTTCCGCCTCAACCCGGTTCTGGGAGAATACGACGACCCGTTCAACCAGGAACAGCACCTGTTGACATTGCCGCTTTCCGACGAAGGCCATACCATCGTATACGGCTCTACCGGCAGCGGTACCGAGGAACTTCTGGGGACCCTGACCTGGTCCATCCTGCACCATCACGGGGCGGACGAGGTTCAGCTCTACATCCTGGATTTCGGTGCGGAAACCCTGGGTGCCTTCCGTGCGGCCCCGCAGGTGGGCGATGTGATCTTCTCCAACGAAGAAGAAAAGGTTGAGAACCTGTTCCGGATGCTCAGCGAGGAGTGCGACAAGCGCCGCAAGGCCTTTGCGCCGTTTGGCGGCAACTATCGTGCCTATGTGGAACGCAGCGGGGAGAAACCGCATGAGATCGTCGTGATGATCAACAACTATGCGGCATTCTCGGACCTGTATGAGAATCTGGAAGATACACTTTCTTCTCTGACAAGGGAAAGCCGCAAGTACGGCATCTACTTTGTAATGACGGCAGCTGCAGGAAATGCGGTGCGTTACCGCCTGCAGCAGAACTTCAGCCAGATGCTGGTCCTGCAGATGAATGATCCTTCCGACTATGTCGGCATCCTGGGACAGACCGAGGGCATCGTGCCTTCGCATTTCACCGGACGCGGCATCTTCCGGCGCGGGCAGGTTTATGAGTTCCAGACCGCAAGGCCGGCGGATGTAGAGGATGATATGGAGCTTTATCGCGAGTATTCCGAAAAACTCGCTGCGGAAAGCCCGGTAAGCGCCCGCCGTGTACCGACACTTCCCGATCGGGTGACGTTGGAATATGTGGAAGAAGAACTGACGGGACCGGATCACCTGCCGGTTGGTCTGGAGAGGGAGAACCTTTCCGTGGTAACGGTCGACCTGCAAAAACCGATTGTCAGCACGATCTACGCGCAGCAGGCATCCTCGCTGCCGAAGTTTGTGTCTTCCGTATCCTCCCTGCTGGGACAGACCGGGGCAATCGTAAGAGTGCTGGACCCGGATGATATGGTGCCGGATGGGGATTACGAACGGTATACGGAGGATCTGGACAATATAGTTACTTCTCTCTTCATGGATGTTGTTACGCGCAACAACGAGTACAAGGATGCAGGCATGGATCTGTCCGTACTGGAGGGATATGACGAACTGTATTATGTGATCTTCAGCATGAAGAGCCTGCAGGACAGGCTTTCCGAGGATCCCCTGGATAAACTGAAAGTGCTTCTGGAGAAGACGGAAGCGATTTACAAAATCCACTTTATCATCGCGGAGGAAATCGGCCTGATACGGTCCTACTCGGCTCAGACCTGGTTCCGCCGCCTGGTCCCCGGCAATGACGGGATTTGGGTAGGAGACGGACTGTATGACCAGTTTACCCTGAAACTTGCGCAGCCCCGAACCTCTTCCGAAACCGTCGGCGACAGTTTCGGCTATGTCGTAAAGAGCGGGCGGGAGCAGCTGGTGAAGCTGGTGGATCTGGAATCCGAAGAGATAGATTTCAGTTTCGAGGATGATTATGGAACGGAAGAGGACGACGATGATTTCGATGTCCTGGAGGAAACAAATGGCGAGGGGGTAGACGAGGATGAATAAGATCCTGGTGGAAGTCTTTATCCCGTCCATACGGGAAACCTTCGAGGTATACATCCCGGTAGACAGTCGGGTCAGTGAGATTCTGACACTGATTGAACAGGCAGCGCAGGAACTGACCGGCGGGGCTTTCCTGCCGGACCGGCAGGTTGTTCTTTGTGAGAGGAACAGCGGGATGGTGTACAACATCAATATGACCGTGGAACAGGTAGGCCTAAAGAATGGGTCTCAGCTCTTGATTATGTAACAGGAAACAAAATGTGGTCCCAAGGAGGGAAATAGATGGCAAAGATAATTCGCGTGGATCCGGGCCGTTTGGAAACAGCTGCATCCAGGTTGGATGGACAGGCTGCAGAGTACCGAAGACTGTATGAACAGCTCTATACGGAAGTGGAATCCATGTCCGGAGCCTGGCAGGGTGCCGACAACCTGGCCTTTACCGGGCAGATCGAAGGCTTCCGTGAAGACTTCCAGGCAATGTATACCTTGATGATGCAATATTCCGAATTTCTAAAGAATAGTGCAGCGACCTACCGGGAGACACAGGCAGAGGTAGTTGCACAGGCTAAAAAACTATTCAACTGAAGACATACGAAAAGGCTGGAAGGGGAAAATACTTAGCGTGTGGGAACCTTCTGCTCGCGACATCTTCTTTTCAGTAATGCTGATCAGTTTAACCAACTGGAAATATGAAAATCCAGAACAGTCCGGACAGACTGTATTGGATGGTAAAGGAAGGGAAACAGATGGCAAAGATTAAAGTTTCACCGACAAATCTTAAGTCCACGGCAAAAAAGATTGAAAAAGACATCAGTGAATACGAAACGATTTATCAGAAGATGGTTACCCTGATTGATTCCAACCAGGGCGGTTTTGACCAGGCGACACTGGCGGCTCTGCAGGAATCCTGCCGGAGAATGGAAAGCAAGTTCAAGGAAATGAAAGATTATCTGGCAAAGATCACACTGGTGATCCAGCGGGTCGCTTCCGCTTATGAAAAAGCCAATTCGGAAATCAGAACAACCAGTTCCAATATCAACGTTTAGGGAGGCCGGAAAAGTATGTCGAACAATAACCTGAAGACCCCTATACAGCATGCGGCCGGGACAGCGGGCGGGGTTGTCGTGCAGATCAACCAGGCCCGGATTCAGGCAGTCAGAGCACAGATTGACGGATATACCAAACAGTTGGGAGTACAGCTGAAATCCATCCAGAACGATGTGAATTCCATCAAAAGTGACTGGGAAACTTCTGCTGCGGATCAGTTTATCCAGGAAGCGGGCAAGAGGATCAAGGATGTCCAGGTGGAAAACGACACAATTGAAAAGAACGTGAAAACCTTCCTGGAAGAGATCCTGGAAAAATTCGCAGAGACGGAAGCCCAACTGATCAAGAACGCAGACCTTTTCAAGTAAACCATAACGAAAGATTCGGCCTTTGCCGGGGCGGAGCGTATTTTGCGGGAAGGCATCCGGGCAAGGAGAATCATTTGCAGGAAGCATGAAATAAAACGCAGGTAGGTGCAAATATGAGTGATCTGAATATTGCAGTAGCCAACAGCATAGTCACTGCCCGGAACAATATGGGACAGGCAGCGCGGGGCCTGGGCAGCCTTTTTACATATCTGACTTCAAAGATGTTGTGCGGAGCGACCGCATCCATAGCCGCCAATGGCCAGAAGAGCATCCAGCTTCTGGAATCTGCCTATCAGGATCTGAACGACGCGGCAACGGTAGCCTATGCGCTCGCAGATACCCGAAAGAAATATACGGGGACACTGCGCGTGAAGTACAGTGTGGCACTGTCGCTGAACGCATTAAGGTATACTGCCGTGGATACGGACGGAATCCAGGCACAAAACAAGGTACTGAATGACAACCTGGCTGTCCTGCAGGATGTGGTGGACAAACTGAAAGCGGCCCGTACCCAGGTGTCTTCCGTCCGGGCGCTCAAGCAGCTTGTTGGTTCCTTCGTCGGTTTGGAATTGATTATGGGCATGCATAATATCGCCAAAACGATATTGGTGAATGCGGCCGTTAAGCGGACAGTGGAAAAACTGGACAGCGCACTGAAGAAGATCAGCAGGGTCTGTTCCTATCTGGGAAAACTGTGCCTGAAGATCCTGATGAAAGTGTTGGATTTCGAGAAAATAGAAGCGCAGGCCAAACTGTCGCTCTATCGGTCAGTATTGACGCGGAGTGCCCTGATCCAGAATGAAGCCATGGCCAGGGCGGATAACGGCAAGACGGTGCAGGCGCTGGAAAAGGCACAGGCAGAATATAAAGCGCTCTATGGAGTGGAATCCGCCGAGATTGCCGCGGAGATCGCCCGGATTAAAAAACTGTCCGGAACGGAAAAAATCCATCTGCAGGCATCCATGGGCCCCAGCACATGGAATCAGCATCAATATGAAGGCAACGGAAAGAGCGGCATGTGCTGCGCGACAGCCTATGCGATCGGACTGTCCATCATCCGGGGAGGAACTTATAATCCCGGGAAATACCATTATGGGAAAAACGGTGGATGTACCCATTACAATGACGGCGGGGTCGGAAATTATCAGGGAGTGAATTACACCAAAATTTATGACGCTCTGAAAAACGGGAAACCGACCATGTACCATTACAAATACGACTATAAGGGTAAAGACGGAAAAATGCACCACAGCCAGCACTGGGTTCTGATTAACGGGATCCGGGAAGGTGCTGACCCCAAGAACCTGAAACCCGGGGATTTTACGGCGATTGACCCGGGCTACGGGAAAGAATACAGCCTGGACAAAATACTGGGCCGGCATACCAGCAGGCCTGCCGGCATGAAGATCTTTACCAACTAACCGAAAGGCTGTTTCCCTGCGGCGCAGCAGGGAAGACGGAATGATTCAGAAAAAGAGGCAGAAACAGTATGACAGGAATCTATAAATCAACGGATGACAGACTGAATGGGACCCTACGGTTTTTTGAGGATGAGGAAGGCTTTTCCTATGCACAGGCGGATCTGACGTTTGCAGACGGAACGCGGCTGGAAACGGTTTATTTCCTGGATGAAGCCTACGGAGCCGTCCCTCCGGATGCAGAGGAAGAACAGGTGGAAGAAGCGGATCTGACGGTTGCACTGACGGTTACGGAAACTTCCACGGAAGAAACCGGGGAGGAAGACCCGGACGAA
>JAFPSR010000061.1 GCA_017413675.1 Clostridia bacterium
ATGCAGGAATACGAGTATAATAAATTAAATACGTCACAAGAATCACACACTTTGGAGGACGGATATGCTTCGAAAGTCGATTTCACTGATCATTGTATGCGGGATTCTCTGCTCGCTTCTGAGCGGATGTTTCCTTCTTCCGGTGGAAGAGGATATACTTCCTCCGCCGCTGCTGGAAGGGGAAGAACTTAAGTTTACAACGTATGAAGTTACCTACGGGGACATCCAGAACAAGATCCAGGTTACAGCTTCCTTCGGCGCGGGTACCCTGTATGAACTGTACTTTTCCGCCCGTGGCCGGGTAACCGAGAAAAATGTTCGTGCCATGCAGATGGTTGAGGAAGGCACGGTATTGTGCGCTCTGGAAACCCAGGAACTGGAACGCAAGATCGAAGCAGCGGAGATCGCAGTCCGGCAGGCCGAACTGAGTTTACGGCAGGCCAGGAACAACGGGAACCGTTATTCGATCGATGCGGCGCAGCTTGGGCTGGAAAGTGCGAAAAACCAACTGCGGTACCTGCAGGAGGATCTGGAAGCCCAGGTGATCCGTGCCCCGATTTCCGGACTGGTTTACTATGTCAACCCGGTAGCGATCGGGGAAAGTATTGAGCCGTATGAAACCATTGTCCGGATTGCGGATCCGCAGACCGTCCAGTTATACGCGGATGGGAATACTTCCTCCCTGTTCCGTCTGGGGATGGAAGTGGAAGTGAAAGTGAAGGAAAGGACCTTCAAAGCCAAAGTGGTACAAACTCCGGAAAGCGCACCGGATGATTACGAAGTGAAAAACCGCGTAATCTTCTCTGTAGAGGATATTGATCCTGCTTATGTCAATGTCGGCGGAACGGCCAATGTATCCGGAATTCTGGATGAAAGGAAGCATGTTCTGGTAGTGCCCAGAGGGTATATCCACTCCCTCTCCGGCAGAAAATACGTTAACCTCCTGATCGATGGACATAAAGTGGAACGGGATATTGAGACCGGCCTGGACACGCCATCCGGTGTGGAAATTCTTTCCGGACTGGAAGAAAAAGATCTTGTAATTATCAGCTAGGAGGATATCGCGTTGCTGACTCTGGTCCTGAGAAAAATGACGAGCAACAAGTGGATGGTTATCTGCCTGCTGGTAGGGACGCTTCTGGCGGTTGCCATGCTCTCCTCGATCCCGATGTACACGCAGGCAATCCTGAACCGGATGCTGATCAAGGATATGGAAGGATACCAGCGTACCTCCAATTCCTATCCCGGGCAGGTGGTTTACAGCTCGTCCCTGGAAAGCAATGTAGAGCCCCAGAACCGTTACAGTGCTTTCACACAATTGAATGATCTCATTGTCAATCTGAAAAAAGAGGTGCCGATCCCTGCAAACCAGGAAACCATCACGCTGACGGTGACCTCTCTTTCCTATAAACTGAAAACGCCGCACGGAAACGTCGTGGAAGAACCGCCGATGAACCTGGTATCTTCCCAGAACCTGATGGATCATATCCGGATGTATGACGGGCGGAAACCGGAAAAAAAGGGAGACGGCACCTATGAAGTAATGCTTTCCCTGAAAACCATGTCCGATTCCGATTACCGTGTCGGGGATGTTTTCTCGGTTACGGACCGCGCGGGGCGGATCGAAAAACCGCTGACGTTCGAAGTGGTCGGGATCTTCACCATGGATCCGGAAAGTCCCCTGTACTGGTATGATGCCGGGGAAAGATACAATACGGCCTTTGCGATGCCGTATGAATGGCTGTATGAGGATTTTATCCCAGGGAAAGAGAGCTTCATCGGGACGGTTTCATTCAATACGATGTATGACTACCGTTCGATCCATGTCAATAATATCGGGCAGGTGATTTCTTCCCTGGGAGCCATGCAGAAAAAGCTGAACTCTTACCATATCGGCAAATGCGAGATCGGTGTCTTGTCCCTTCTGGAAGGATATGGGGACCGGGAGAACACGCTGCGGACCACATTGCTCGTTCTGCAGGTTCCCCTCTTTGTTATGCTGGCTTTCTACCTGTTCATGGTATCCCGCCTGATTGTACGCAGTGAACGGGCTGAGATCTCCGTATTCCAGTCCCGCGGCAGTTCGGATTACCAGATTTTCCTTCTGTACCTGTATGAGAGCGCGATTATCGGGGCGATCTCTCTGGTGATCGGTCCTCTGCTCGGCTATGGGGTAGTCAGCATCGTCGGGGCATCCAACGGCTTCCTGCAGTTCATCCGCCGCAGTGCCCTGGCTGTGGAGATCACGCCTTCGGCAATCCTGTACAGCCTGTATGCCATCGTGTTTTCCATGATTATGATCCTTCTGCCCGCACTGACCTATTCCCGGGAAAGTATTGTCGAACAGAAACGGAAACGCTGGGATGTTCCGCTTTGGCAGAAGCTTTTCCTGGACGTCTGGCTGCTGGGGATTTCCGTTTACGGCTACTACACCTACAAAACCCAGCATGCTTTCATCATCGCAACGCAGCAGAATGCTTCCTCCAATATACCGGTGGACCCGCTCCTGTTCCTGGTCTCTACAATTTTCATCCTGGGGGCGGGGCTTCTGTTCCTGCGCCTGTATCCTTATTTCCTGCGGCTGATCTACTATATCGGACGCAGGTTCTGGAGCAGCAGCGCCTATACCGGCTTCCTGCAGGTGATCCGAACATTCTCCCAGGCGCAGTTCATGATCCTGTTCTTTATCATTACGCTTTCCATGGGTATCTTCTATGCGAATGCGGCACAGACCGTAAACATGAACCTGGAAGAAATAGAAAGGTATAAGAATGGGGCGGATCTGGTAGTCCAGCCGATCTGGGACAGCAATGCGGTTGTGGATGCCCAGACCGGACAGACCGTACCGGCAGGGGATTCCCAGGGATACGCCAATACCGGGAAAATCTCCTATACCGAGCCAGATTTCTCCCTGTATGAAGGGCTGGCGGGAACCAAGGCCGCGGCCAAAGTCCGCGTGAAGGAGGAAATCCCGATTTCTGTGGACGGGAAACCGAGCGGGATCGGGAAAATGCAGGCAATTGATCCGAATACCTATGCGCAGGTTGCCCATATGCCCAACGGGATTCTTCCGTATCACTGGTATAATTACCTGAATCTTCTGACTTCCTCCCGGGAAGCCTGCCTGATTTCCTCTGAGTTTGCAGAATACTCTGGGGCTAAAACCGGTGATACCGTCTATATCGTCCTTTCCGGACGGACAATCCCCATGCGCGCCTATGCCATTATCGATTTCTGGCCTGGGATCAATACGCAGATGAAAACAGAGAAGATGTTTATTGTCTGCAACTTAAGCTATCTGGATCTGTATGTGCCGGCAGAACCGTATCAGATCTGGTACAAGGAAGCGCCGAATGCGACAACAGCGGAAATTTATGCGGACATTGAGAAGAAAGGGCTGAAATTCTCTTCCATCAGCGATGTGGAACAGACCCTGATCCAGGTCCGCAATGATCCCATGCTGCAGGGAACAAACGGGGCCATGACCATGGCCTTCCTGGTTACCATGGCAATCTGTTCGATCGGATTCCTTCTTTACTGGATTGTCTCCATCCGTTCACGGGTACTGCAGTTCGGTATATTCCGGGCTATGGGAATGACATTCGGGATGGTCCTGCGCATGCTGGGAGTGGAACAGCTGCTCGTTTCCTTCCTGCCGATTTTCGTCGGGGTAACCATCGGGAGTATTACCTCCTATCTGTATGTACCTTTGCTGCAGCTGGTCTATGATTCATCCAACCGGATCCTGCCGTTCCGGGTGATGAGCAGCCAGACGGATTACCTGCGGATTTATGCGTTTGTTTTCCTGGTTATCCTGGTCGGTTTTATGATCCTGGCCTGGATTATCCGGAAGATCCGCATCGCCCAGGCATTGAAACTGGGGGAGGAATAATATGGCAATCCTGGAAGCAAAACATATTGAAAGAGTCTTTAAAACCGGCGGTGTAAGCTTTCATGCGCTCAAGGATATCAACCTCCAGATTGAGGAAGGACATTTTGTAATTCTGCGCGGCCGTTCCGGAAGCGGGAAAACGTGCCTTCTGAACCTGCTGGGCGCTCTGGACCGGCCAACGGATGGGGAAATCCTGTATAACGGTCAGCCGATCTCCGGCTGGAGTGATAAGAAAAGGGATATCCTGCGCCGTACGGAACTGGGGTTTATTTTCCAGTCGGTTGCCCTGATCGGTTCCATGACCGCCTATGAGAATATCGAAATAGCGCTTCGTTTGGCTGGATATAAGGCGGATAAGCGGGCAGCCCGGATAGAAGAATGCATGCGCGAAGTCGGCCTGGAAGGACGTGCAAAGCATCGACCGTCTGAAATGTCCGGCGGGGAACAGCAGCGGGTCGCGATCGCCAGAGCGCTGGCTCATGAACCCAAGATCCTGCTGGCGGATGAACCCACTGCGGAACTGGACAGCCGTATGGGGCTTCGGGTTGTCTCCCTGCTGAAAACACTCGCAGCCCAGATGGAGGTTACGGTTCTGATGACGACCCATGATGTTACCCTGATGGATCTGGCTGATGACGTATTTACCATCGAAGACGGCAGAATTATCGGGGAAGAACATCACAAAAGAGAAGAAGAACCAGCTGTGGCCGGGGAAGAACCGCAGGAAGAAGGTAAGCCTTCCGCACAGAACAAGCAGATGGATTTGCCGGAAGAAGAGGAAGAGACTACGGAACCGGGGAATCCGGAACCGGCAGCAGAGGAAAAAGCGGCCGGAGAAGATTATCTGGCGCTGCTGCGTGCTCAGGAGAAGGAGGATAGGCTGTGATTGTAGCTGAAAACCTCGTAAAAATTTATAAGACACTGGATGTGGAAGTGCAGGCACTGCAGGGTCTGGACCTCACCGTGGAAGACGGGGAGCTGATGGCCATCATCGGAAATTCCGGAAGCGGGAAGAGCACCCTCCTGAACATGATCGGGGCATTGGATAAGCCCAATGCGGGGAAACTTACGGTAAACGGGGAAAACCTTCTGGCTTTCAAGAAAAAGGATATCGTAAGGTATAAACGGGATGTCGTCGGGTTTGTCTGGCAGAACAATGCCAGGAACCTGGTGCCATATCTTTCTGCGGTGGAGAATGTGGAAGTCCCGATGCTGATCAACCACGTAAAGAAACCCCGGGAACGGGCGTTGGAATTATTGGATATGGTCGAAATGCTTCCGCATGCCAAAGATAAACTGTATACCATGTCCGGAGGGGAACAGCAGCGGATCGCCATCGCGATTGCGCTGAGCAACAATCCCAAACTCCTCCTGGCGGATGAACCGACCGGATCCGTGGATACGGCGACGGCGGATGCCATCCTGCGTACTTTCCGGAAAGTCAACCGGCAGCTGGGGACAACAATTGTGATTGTAACGCACGATACCATGCTCCGGCGGGTTGTGGACCGGGTGGTGGCAATTCGGGATGGGAAAACCTCGTCTGAATTTGTAGTGAAAGAAGATTTCCGGAAAATCCTGCAGGATATTACCCTGGCAGAAGTTGCCGGACAGGAAAAGGAGACGGCCAGACACGAGGAACTGGTGGTGACGGACGCCGTAGGCCGGCTGCAGCTGCCGCATGAATACCTGGAGCAGATCGGGGTGGACGGACGAACCAGGCTGCGTGTTTCCTATGAAGACGGGAAAATCCTGATTACCAATCCGAAACAGGGAACGGAAGAAACAGCTTCCTGATCCTCCCGAGCGAAACCGGAAAAGAGAAAAGGCTGTGAAGATTTTCTTCACAGCCTTCTGCTTGTACGCCCGCCATGGGCAATAGCTTGGTGGTGAAAGTCCACTACACGCTTGGTAGTAGGAAGTGTTAGCCGAACGGCAAGGGTGTCCGCCGCGAGACGGAATCTGAAGGAAGCCGCAGGCAAAGTTCCGAGCCGACGA
>JAFPSR010000062.1 GCA_017413675.1 Clostridia bacterium
AGCGGCAAGTCCATAGGCGGCTCGTTTAAGAACTCCGACAACATCATCGCCGAGGAACTGCCTGACGGAACACAGCGAGTACGTTTTCAGCCTGTAGCAGCATGGGAAACTTCCGAAGCGATGGATAACCTTTGTTCCGCTTTTGATAAAGCCATCCATGATTCAGAGATGGACCCGTTGCTGATTATTCCGATGTTTATATTGGATTTCCTATGCATTCATCCGTTCAATGACGGAAACGGCCGCATGAGCAGGCTACTGACGCTTCTTCTGCTCTATCGGGTCGGATATATTGTCGGGAAATATATCAGTATCGAAAAGCTCATTTCAGATTCCAAAGAAACCTATTACGAAGTTCTGCAGGACAGTTCTTATGGTTGGCATGAGGGGACGAATGACTACGCTCCTTTTGTCCGGTATCTGCTCGGTGTCATTGTTGCAGCGTATCGCGATTTTAGCAGCCGTGTGCAGCTTTTGACGACCAGCGGTCTTTCCAAGCCTGACCGGATCAGAGAACTCATAAAAGGACATATCGGCAAGATTACAAAATCAGAAATAATGGCCATGTGCCCAGATATCAGCCAGGTAACGGTGCAAAGAGCCTTGACAGAACTATTGAAAAACAATGAGATAACCAAGATCGGCGGCGGCCGCTATACATCCTATGTGTGGAATGGAGAAGAACAATAATGATTACCGGAGAACTTAAAAACAAAATCGACAGCCTGTGGGAGATCTTCTGGACCGGAGGACTCACAAATCCGCTGGATGTAATCGAACAGATCACTTATCTGATGTTTATACACGATCTGGATGATTCCGACAATCTCAGAGCAAAGGAAGCCGCCATGCTCGGACTTCCTTATAAGAGCGTGTTCGCGGATCAGGTACAGATCGGTGACCGTACGATTGAGGGTCAGCAGCTGAAATGGAGCGTGTTCCACGACTTCCCTGCAGGCAGGATGTACTCCGTTGTGCAGGAATGGGTATTCCCGTTCATCAAAAATCTACACGGAGATAAAAACAGCGCCTATTCCAAATATATGGATGACGCTGTATTCAAGCTGCCTACCCCTCTGATGCTCTCAAAGGTTGTAAGACAATCCTTTCAGACCAATCCCCTATAGTATTTATACGTTATTTTGAGTATCTGACTAATGGAGGAAACCGTTTTTGCAGATTCTGTAAGGAACAATCATTCCTGATAATAGGGAAGCCTGCTGATCGGTCCGTACAGGAGGCAGGCCAGAAGGATACCGAACGCAATCTGGATGAGATTGGTAGGGACAACAGCCAGGGCTACCGGGAACCCGTACAGGAACGTTTCATACAGGAAATATCCGATGACGGTACACAATCCGGATAAAAGACCGGCAATTGCGGTGCAGAAGGTCCCGGATTTGTCTGTTTTTTTCCGCAGGCTGCGGAACACAAGCCCGGCGATCAGGGCAGAAACAGCCTTGATGACCAGGGTGGCCGGGGCATAGATCCAGTATCCGAGGATCATATCGGCCAGCATGGAGCCTAGACCGGCGGAAAGGGAGAAGAGCAGGGACGTGGAAAAAAAGACGCCGCTGAGGATGACCATACCGTCCCCCGGATGGATATAGCCGATGGGGGTCGGGATGGGGACCAGAATGGTTAATACACAGGTAAGGGCTGCAAAGATCGCAGCAAAGAGCCATTTTCTCGTATTCATAAGTGGTTTCCTGGATAAATGAAGTCGTGGGGGAATCCGGCAGGGATCCGCGAACTGCGCCGGAGGCCTGCAGTCTTCCGAATCTTTCGGATGGATTTGATCCGTCCCTCCATGCGGGACATATATACGATGTTATAAGGGATTCCGGCTGGTCTGTCAAGTTTTTTCCGACGGGGAAACAGATGGCAATGAAAAAGGGGAAGGCCGTGAAACGGCCTTCCCCAATACTTTTCCGGATTATTCGATCTTATCCAGATAGTAGCGGATCTGTTCCTCGTAAGGAAGAGCGGCCATTCCGGGATTCTCGCCAAGCCGCATGGAGACATGATCTCCGGCAGCATAGGGCTTCCATTCCGGGATTGAGGGGTTGTTCGGGTTGCCGGTTTTACAGAAAGCGACCCAGGTGTTCATGAGCTGTTCGCTGACCGCGGTGTCCGCGTCGGTAAAGGGGCGCCATGAAGTATACAGGGTTCCGAACTGGTACACGAGTTCGGCGGAGTGGAAAGCTCCGATCGTGGTTCCGTCGTCATTGGGAAGTTCCTTGTCGAAACAGTACAGATAGGTGGGCTGTCCCGCCTTTATCTGTGCTTCCGCAATGGCGATCATCCCGCTCATGGTGCCGGAGGAACGAATGCGGTCCAGCTGCGCAAATGCCTCTTCCTTGGTTTCTGCCGGGAACAGGGCACGCAGGATCTTTTCCTCTTCGCCCCCGGCCTTCATGGCTTTTTCATAGTCGGAGAGGGATGCGTCGGTCGGGGATCCGATGTCCCCTTCCTTCAGGTTGCTGCCGAGCATGACGGGAACATGGGCCTGTTCTCCAGCATTGAAAATTGCATTATAGCTCTTGGGCAGGACATACCCGTCGATCGGGGTGGCAAAGCGGTTGGCGCAGAGCTTTTCTGCGCTGAACAGGACCGCCTGCCAGGGGATGGAACGAAGTTCTTCCAGGCCCGAAGCATTCATCCGTTTCTGCAGGGCAAGGCCCATTTCCTGTGCCTTTTCCAGGGACTGGGGAGGTGTGGGACGGCGCAGCACGCTGGCGGACTGGATGATCGCCTTATGGAACAGACCACGTGCCAAGGGAGTGGCGAGCATGGTGCCTACGGAAGCACCGCCGGCACTCTGTCCGTCGATGGTAACATTGTCGGGATCCCCGCCGAAGCAAGCGATATTTTCCTTTACCCATTTCAGGGCCGCAACCTGGTCCAGGAAGGCATAGGTCCCGGCATATCCGGCTTCGGCAACCAGTTCGGGATGGGTGAAGAATCCGAAAACCCCGAGGCGGTAATTAATCGTGACCACCACGATGCCCTTGGCAGCAAGCCGGTCCCCGATGAACTGCAGGGCCCCGCCGGAACCTTCGACGAACGCGCCGCCGTGGATCCAGACCAGGACGGGAAGCTTGTCTTCCGCAGACTTGGCCCCGCTCCAGATATTCAGATACAGCCCGTCTTCATCCGGGTTCTTGATGGTCGGATAGAATTCTTTCTGGTAGAAGGAACCCCATTCCAGATCGTACTGCGGCGTACAGGGGCCATACTGGGTGGCATCCCGCACACCTTCCCAGGCTACGGGTTCTTTCGGTTCCGCCCAGCGGTTTTTCCCGACGGGCGGGGCGGCATAGGGGATTCCCTTAAAGGCATATATACCCGGGGTGGCGCTTTCACAGCCGCGCAGCATACCTTGTTTTACACGGACAATGCACTGGTTTTCTTCAAACATATCGATGCCTCCTCCTGCTTTTGTATCTTGCCTGTTCTTCGGTTGGATTCCTCAGAAACTGAAATCGTTGCGGGGATCACTGCTTTTCCGTTTTTCCTTCAGGTACTCGATTTCAAAATGATCAAAATCGATGCTTTCAATGAAGTTGTCCTGGTTGAACCGTGTCCGGCCGAACAGTTCCAGTTCCTCCTCCTGTTTGTGGAGCCAGATCGGCTGAGGGATATCCATGGATTTGCAGATGTCGCCAACCGCTTCCTTTGTATCTTCGAGGTCTGTTCCTTCTGTTTCGAACACAAGGTCTTTGTAGATTTTATGGTTCTTTCTCAGGATTCCCCAGATTTTTGCCATTTTCCATGTCTCCTTTGCCTGACGCCGGTAGGCAGAACGGGTTTCGTTCGCGGAACAGCAGGTGTTAACAAAAATATAGCATGGTGCGGGAAAACCTGTCAATTGATCCGGACCCTGCACGGAAGGTTGGAAAGAGCGAAAACCGGGGCGCCGGTTGCAAGCCATTTTCAGCTATGTTATGATACATCTGCATAAAGGAATTACCTTTATGCTCTGTGATAAAAGGAGATAAAGATCATGAAAAAATATCCTATTTTGGTTTTATCCTTCCTGTTCATCCTGCTTCTGCTCTGTGGCTGTTCCGCCACCGAAGGGGACGGCACGCCGCAAACGAAATACTATGAAACCGTACAGGGAAACTATGATGTCGTGATCGAGGATCTGCATATCCGCGGGTATCAGCCGCATTTTGTGATCAACCGCAGCGGAACAAACCGCGTGGAAGTTCAGGCGGATTCCAACATTATGGATCTTCTGGATGTCAAGGTCGACAATGACAAGCATGAAATCCGGATCAGCCTGACGGAAAAGCAGAACTTGCGTCCGACGTATTTTGCCGTCACGCTTTCCTGTCCGGTGAAGAAAGTCGAACTGAACGGGAACTACCAGATCGACTGGAGCCTGCCGGAAGTCAAGAATTTCACGGCTACCTTCAATGGAAACTGCGAAGGCACGATCCTGAACCAGGACCTGAACAAATATGAACTGACGGCCAATGGGACCATGGATGTCAAAGCCAGCGGCAAGGCGGAGAAGTTTACCCTGACCATGAACGGGAAAGGGGATTTCGAAGGCTATAAGCTGGAAACCACTTCTTCCTGCAAGGTTACCGTCAATGGGTCCGGAAACGTTGAGATAACCGCAAACGGCTCGCTCTATGCGGAGATCAACGGAAAAGGGAACATCACCTATGACGGGGACCCGACCGCAACAACCAAGTATGTAAACGGGAAAGGCAAGATCCAAAGCCGCGCGGATGCGGAAAAGAATAAGTAGAAAACCTGCGCCTTCGCAGGGAAAGGCGGTCTGATGGCAGCAAAATATCTGATCTGGGATTTTGACGGGACGCTGTTTGACAGCTATCCGCACATCCTTCGCGCGTTCCGCCGGGCACTGGCCCTGCATGGCTTTCCGAATGCCGACCCCGGGGAACTGGAAGCCAGGGTCCGTATTTCCATCGGGACGGCCGCTTCCTACTATACATCCCGGTACGGCTTGGACCCGGATGCGCTTCTGAAAACGTACCATGCGGAAGAAAACGGGAAAGACGACGGGGATGTACGGCCTTTTGCCGGGATCAGGGATTTGCTTTTCGAAACCATGGATGCGGGATGGCATCACTTCCTGTACACCCACCGGGGCCTGAATGTGTTTGCCTATCTGGACAGGGAAAATGTCCGGGGATGCTTTGAGGATTTCGTTACGGCTGCGGACGGGTTCCCGTCCAAACCGGAACCGGACGCGATCCTGTACCTGGTCGGGAAGCACGGGCTGCCGCCGGCAGATACCTGGATGATCGGGGACAGGCTCATCGATGTACAGGCAGGAAAGAATGCCGGCATCCAATCCCTCCTGTTTGATCCGGTAAACAGGATCACGGATCCGGAAGGATTTGAAAAGGTGGTACTGGCAGAGGAAATCAGGAAACGGATAGAGAGGTAGAATGAGGATGCGTTTGGGAGCTCTGGAAGCAGGCGGGACGAAAATGGTCTGCGCCATCGGCAATGAAAACGGGGAAATCCTGGACAGGGTTGTATTTCCGACGGAAGACCCGCAGGAAACGATGCCCAGGCTTCTGTCCTGGTTTGCCGGGCAGAAACCGGACGCACTAGGCATTGCTTCCTTCGGACCTTTGAACCTGGACCGTACAAGCGGACAGTACGGGGATATTACCACCACACCGAAACTGGCCTGGAAATTCTTCCCGTTGCTCCGCACGTTCCGGGAAACCCTGGGGATTCCCTGCGCGATCGATACGGATGTCAACGCCGCCGCCCTGGCGGAGCTCCGGCTCGGGGCGGCCCGGGGCCTTGCCAGCTGTCTGTATGTAACGGTAGGCACCGGCATCGGCGGGGGCCTGGTACTGGAAAACCGGCTGGTGCACGGCCTGGTCCACCCGGAATTTGGCCATATCCTGCTGCGTCCGGATAAGGATGACCCGCTCCCCCGGGGTGTCTGTCCTTACCATGACGGCTGTCTGGAAGGTTTGTGCAGCGGGCCCAGCCTTTTGGCAAGGTACGGCGTACCTGCGGAAGAACTTCCCCCTGACCACCCGGCCTGGGAACGGGAATCGGCCTATCTGGCCCAGATGTGTGTGAACGCGATCATGACGCTTTCCGTGGAAAAGATTATCCTGGGCGGCGGCGTCATGCAGCAGGGACATCTGTTCCCCAGAATCCGGGAGAAAACCCGGGACCTGTTGGGAGGATATATCCATCACCCGATGGTGGAGGAAAAGATGGAGGACTATATTGTGCCTCCTGCACTGGGAACCCATTCCGGGATTACCGGCGCCCTTCTGATCGGCTCGGAAGCCCTGTCAGAAGCCCGTTAATCTCTTTGGGGAAAAACGATGATCCGGAGAAGAAAAACAGTGTATGTTTTTCTTCTCTTTTTTGATAATTTTCGTAAAAACCACTTTGTACAGTATGGAAACTATGATAGAATATCAATATACTGTGATAGGAGTGTCCTTATGCCTAGCGGAGTCATGTGCGAAGAATACCGTCTGTCGGTTCCTGCCAAGGAGGAAAGCCTGCTGTGCGTACGTCTGTCTACAGCCGGTGTGATGGCGCAGTGCAGGATCGATATGAATATGATGGACGAATTCAAGCATGCGGTCTCGGAAGCATGCTTTGCGCTGATTCATCAGAGAAATACCTCTGAACGCCTGTCCATCCGGCTTCGCAGGTATGAGGATGTACTGACTGTACTCTGTTCCCTCGAACCGGAATGCCGGCTGGTTACCGATGCTCCTGTTCCGGACGCCTCTGTCTGCGGGACGGTACTGGAGACCATGGCGGATAAGGTGGAAATCGACTCTTCGGAGGACGGGATCCATTCGATCACGCTGTATGCCTATTGTCTGTAAGAGGCATTGGATGGATAACGTGGAAAAACCGGTTTCCTCTGATCCTGCCCTCCGGGAATTGTTTCTCCGGTATCAGAAGGACCGGGATCAGGAAACACGAAATCAGCTGGTTACAGCCCACCTGCCGCTGGCACACATGGTTGCCAGGAGATACGCAGGAAAGGGCGTTGAATATGAAGACCTGGTACAGATCGGGAGTCTTGCCCTGATCGGGGCTGTGGAAAAGTATGATCCTTCCCTGGAAACCTCCTTTTCGGTTTATGCGGTAAAAACGCTGCTGGGGGAAGTCAAGCATTATTTCCGGGATAAACTCTCCTCTGTCCATATTTCCAGGTCCCAGAAGGAACTGGCGAAGAAAATAGCCGAAACGCGGGAGAAAATGACCACAGAGCTGATGCGTGCCCCGTATCTGGACGAATTGGCCGGAAGGATGAACCTTCCCGTGGAAGTCCTTTTGGAAGCCATGGAAGCGGCGAACACGCAGTATCCAGTATCCCTGGAGCAGAAAATCGGGGAAGAAGAGGAGAACCTGTCCCTTTCCGCGGTATTCGGGGTGGAAGAACCCGGGTATGAAAACGTCGAGATGCGGGAATGGTTTTCCCGTCTGGTATCCGATTTGTCCGCGCAGGAACGGGAAGTGATCCGGCAGAGATATGAACTCGGATACAGCCAGAGGCAGGTGGCGGCGAACCTGAAAGTCAGTCAGATGTATGTGTCGCGTCTGGAAAGAAAGATATTGTCCATGCTGCGCAATAATACCTGAGGAGCATCGTAATGGCTCGGATTTATGATAGAGACGGCCGTAGGACGGAAAGAAAACTCAATAGTGACCGCATCATCGGCAGCCGGGATTCTGCTTCTTCCATGGAAGAACAGGAGTTTCTGCATGCCTACAGGCGAACCCGGAATACGTCCGAACCAAGACCGGAAGATGCAGCCCGGCCCGGCCGCAGCGCTGCGCCGGAACCCGAACCTGCTCCCGCCCCTCTGACCGAAGAAGAACGGATGGTCCTGCGGCACCAGATGCTGCTGGAACGCCGCCGCAGGGCAGCTGCCCAGAGCGCGCAGGCGCCCGTGGAAGCAGCTCCTCCGCGGGAACGAAAAACATCGGCTGCAAGGCAGGTTCGAAGAACTGCAGTGCAGCCGGTTCGCAGACAGCCGCAAAGTGCATCCCGCAGCAGCAGCCGGCGAAGCAGTGCGGAAAGGAAGGAAAAACCAAGAAGGGTTGTCAAAAAGAGATTCTTCTTTGTGTGCGCCCTGTTCCTGGCCCTGCTTCTGGTAGTTGTGTTTACGGTTCACGGTTACCTTTCCAGCGGGTATACGGTAACGTATGGGAAACTGGAAGAGAGGAAAACCTACAGCGGGGTGGTCCTGCGCAATGAAACGATCACGCGCGTGGACAGCGTCGGTTCCGTCGTGCCGTATGCCGAAGAAAGCAAGGAAATCAGGACCGGCGACCTGGTCATGGATATCTACGGGAAAGGGTACTCCTCCCGCGTGGTTTCCGAATTGGAAAGCACGCAGGCCAGAATCCGGGAACTGTTGAACCAGAATAATATTTCGGATCTCGTGGATACCCAGATGAATGGGATCAATGAGTCCATTGACGCCCTGCAGCAGGATGTTATCCGTAATGCCGGGGAAGGGCAGATGCATCTGCTCCAGGCGAATTACGAACAGCTGGAACAGAAAATCAAGGAGAAACAGATATATCTGGGCAGTTCCATCCTTTCCCAGCAGAACAGTGAACTCAGGGCCCTGGTGGAGACCCATAACCGTCTTCTGACCACCATAGACGGCTGGAAGACAACCTATATGGCACAGAAGGATGGGATCCTGTGCTACTCGTTTGATGGCTATGAACCCTACCTGAATGTTCCCAACCTGGAAACCCTGTCCGTGGATAATGTCCGTTCTGTCATGAAAAAGGAGAAACCCACCTCCACGGATACACAGGTGAACCTGTACAGGATTGTGGATCCCGGTGAATGGTACCTGCTTCTGGACGTCAAGGACAGTGAGTGGCGCTTGGGCGTCGGGGAAACTTGTGACGTGTTCTTTACGGGCTTCGGGAATGTGCCCTATCAGGCAACGGTAAACCGGATCAACCGGAAAAACACGGACCTGCTGGTGGTCCTTAAAATGGGGACGCCGATCGGGGACCTGGTGAACACCCGTGTGGCCAGCGTACAGATCGGGACCTATTCCGAAGGGATGATGGTACCGGTTTCCTCCCTGATGACAGACGGGACGAACGACGGCGTTTATCTGCAGGGAACGGAGGTCTTCGTGCCGGTCAGCATCATCTGCCGGGACGGGGATTATGCCCTGGTGCTTCCTCTGGAATCCGGGAAACTGGAGCAGGGGATGAAAATCCGTAAATAGTTCGGAAGAGAAGCTGAAGAGTATGGACGAAGCAAAGAAGGTCTTTTCCAAAGACCTGATTGAGGAAAGGATAGGAATAATCCGGGAGACGATGCGCTCCTGTGCCCGGGCAGAGGAACCTGTCCTCCTTCCGGTCACCAAAACCTATCCCGCAGAAATTATCAACTGGCTGCCCGAAATGGGAATCTGCGAAATCGGGGAGAACCGGGTACAGGAAATCCTGGCCAAAGTGCCGGATCTTCGCCCGGAGATCTCGATCCACCAGATTGGCCAGCTGCAGACCAATAAAGTCAGATCTGTGCTTCCACACGTGAAGACAGTGCAGAGCGTGGACCGGGTTTCCCTGGTTCTGGAATTGCAGAAACAGGCGAAAAAAAGCGGGAGGATCCTGCCGGTTCTTCTGGAAGTGAACACTTCCCTGGAACCGCAGAAAGGCGGGGTATCCCCGGAGGACCTTCCGTCCCTGTTTGAACTGTGCCTGCAGCAGGACAGCCTTCGGGTATGCGGGCTGATGACAGTGGCACCGAATGCGGATCCGGATACGGTCCGTACCCATTTTCGGAAAACCAGGGAATGGTTTGAGGCCCTGAAGCCCTCTGCCGGAGAATCTTTCAGGATCCTGTCCATGGGGATGTCCTCGGATTACCGGATAGCGCTGGAGGAAGGATCCACGATGATCCGGGTCGGCAGCGCGATCTTTGGACAACGCAGTTAATTGGTCCGAAAGGATCATTTACAAATAAAAAAACATAAAAGGGGTAATAAAGATGGCAAAGAAGTTCTTTAACAAGATGCTGGACGCAATCGGACTCGAAGAGCAGGAAGATGAATACTTCGACGAGATGGAACCCGTAGAGGAAGAAGAAGAGGAAGTTGCTCCCCGTTCTTTCCGCAGGGAACCCGCGACCCGTGAGTATGAGGCAGCTCCTGCTTCCCGTTTTACGCCCGCAGCCAACAACCGCAATGACAGGAAAGGAAAAGTGATCAATCATCCCATGGCTGATGCAAACGCAAAAAGACACCAGACAATGATTTACCAGTTCACCGAGTATGAGGAAACCCGTCCTACCATCGACGATCTGCTGGATGGACACAGTGTCCTGATCAACCTGGACGGACTGGATGAAGATATGCGCCAGAGAGTGATCGATACCTTTATCGGCGCCTGCTATGCCATCAATGCCACTATTCGCAAGGCAGCTGCCTATACCTACCTGCTTGCTCCGGAATCCGTTGTCGTCAACGGCAATTACTCGGATGATCCTTCCGAAGCCAAAGGCCCTGCTGCTTTGAATAAATAATGATCGGAATCGTTCTTTACAGGGTTCTGCTGGGGGTCAGCTGGGTCCTGCGGGTTTTTTCCTACACCCTTCTGATCCGGGCTTTCCTGAGCTGGGTCGTAAGGCCAAACAGCCAGATCTATCAGTTTTTCTATAAACTGACGGAACCTTTTATCGCACCTTTCCGCCCGCTGGCCTACCGGATTACCGGGGACCGGCTTCCCATTGATATCAGCTTCCTGCTGTGCTTCCTGGTTGTCTGGCTTTTGCAGAGACTGGTTGCACGCGGCATGATGTACTGTATGATGTATTTGTAAGATGCAGACGCGTTTTTTGAGCGAAGCCGCTTATCTGCAGGAAATGCTGGATCATGCAGAATATGCTCCCGATGCTGCTTTTTCGCGTTTTATGGACCACAGCCTGGCCCTGTACGCGGAAAAGTATTGGACGGGGGCCGGGTGCTTTGTACGCCCGCTGGACCTGTATGCAAATCCGGACCGCATGATGTACGCACTTTCCTTCCGGGAAGATTGTCTGGATACCGTCTCCTGGCCCGTGGTTTTTCTGCATATCCAGGCCGGAAAATCCCTTCTGCACCCGCATGTGCTGGGATCCGTGCTGGGATTAGGAATCAAGCGGGACGTAATCGGGGATATATTTTCTGTTCCGGACGGCGCCGTTGTGGTTGCCGAACAGCGGATGGGGAATTTTGTCCTGACCAACCTTGCCAAAGTCGGGAATGAGACGGTGAAGGTCTCCCTGTATACCGGCCTTCCGGAAGGGATCTCCACGGCAGGGGAGGAAACCGTTGTCCAGGTTGCCAGTTTCCGGCTGGACTGCATGCTGGAAAGCGTACTGCACTGCAGCCGTTCCCGTGCCCAGGAACTGATCCGGCGCGGGGATGTCAAACGGAACTGGGAAGAATGCCTGAAGACAGACAGGCAGATGAATCCGGGGGATGTTCTCTCCATCCGTGGATTCGGCAGGATCTGTTTTCTGGAAGAAACCGGCGTCAGCAAAAAGGGCAGGCATTATATCCGTGTTTCCCTTTTTCATAACTGATTTTCCTTCTGCATTTCGAAACGGAGGTCGTCCACCATGCAGTTCACATCCGCACAGATTCTGGCGCAAAAGTTCAGACATAAATTGTTTGGCGGTTATCATGAAGTAGAAGTGGATATGTATCTTGACAGTATCGCCAAGTACATAGATTCGCTGCTGAAGGATAAGGAGCGCCTGGAAGAGGAACTGAAAAAAGAGCAGGAAAAACACGAACAGGTACAGCGCCTGGAAGAAACCCTGCGCGATACCCTGGTAACCGCACACCGGACCAGTGACGAACTGATCAAAGCGGCCCAGGAAAAGGCTAACGTGATCCTGACGGATGCCCAGGTGGATGCAGACCAGATTGTGCAGAAAGCCAATGCGGAAGCGGCGGAGATTCGGTCCCACTTCGATGAAATGCAGCGCCGCAATCAGAATTACAGGAACAGCTTCCTCTCCCTGGTCAGCCAGCAGATGGAACTGTTTGAGTCGGACCAGCCCGCCGGGGATAAAGGTCCGGATACGCCGGATGCACAATAACATTTCCGGTTGATTTCGTCCGTTTCGGGACAAAACCGATGTTTGGAATATGGGGGGAACATGCCTGTACTCGGCCTGGTAATCGCGGTACTCGTCGTGCTGCTGGATTACGTGACAAAACTTTGGGCGTCAACCTACCTCGTTACCCAGCCCGGCGGAATGCTGGAACTCTGGGAGGGGGTTTTCCGCCTGACCTATGTGGAAAACCGGGGTGCTGCCTTTGGGATGCTGCAGGGAAAAACCGTTTTTTTCCTCGTTCTGACGGTGGTTGTTTCCGTCGTAATCCTATGGTTCCTGTTCTGTAATCCGCGGGGGAAAAATCCCCTATGGTGCCTCTCCCTGGCTTTCCTGCTGGGAGGGACCATCGGGAACGGGATAGACCGTTTCCTGCAGGGATATGTGGTGGATCTGTTTGATTTCTATCTGATTCACTTTGCGGTTTTCAATGTAGCGGATTCTTTCCTTTGCATCGGGATTGGCCTATTGATCCTCTGCATCCTGTTTGGGAATCGGAAGAAGACGGAAAAAACGCTCCCCAAAGCAGAAACGGCTGGGGATGAAGGTGCCAACGAACGCTGAATCTTTATTATCCTACCCTTTATAGAATCGGAAAACGTCCTCATCTGCAGGACGTTTTCCTGTAATCCAAAACATGCAAGAATTCAAGTTTACAATTGAAGAAACCGCATCCGGAGAGCGGTTGGATGTATTCCTGGCGGAGCATACCGGCCAGACACGTTCCTTTATCCGGAAACTGCTGGAAAAGCAGGCGGTCCTGCTCAACGGGGAGGTTCCCGGTAAAGCGGGAAGCCGTCTGTCAGTCGGGGACATTGTATCCATGACGGTACCGGATCCGGAACCGACGGATACCGAAGCGGAAGATATCCCGCTGGACATCCGGTATGAAGATAAGGACATGGCAGTGATCAACAAGCAGCGGGGGCTCGTGGTACATCCCGCAGCAGGACACCGCAGCGGGACGCTGGTCAATGCGCTCCTGTACTCCATCGAGGACCTGAGCGGGATTGGCGGGGAGAAACGGCCAGGGATTGTCCATCGGCTGGACAAGGATACGACTGGCCTGATCCTGATCGCGAAAAACGATGAAGCTCATCTGTCCCTGTCCGAACAGATCCGGGTCCATACGGCGGGCAGGATCTATTTTGCCCTGCTGGAAGGCAGGCTGAAAACGGATGAAGGCGTCGTCCGTGCCCCGATCGGGAGAAGCCGTAAGGACCGCAAGAAAATGGCAATTGTACCCGAAGGCAGGGAGGCAGAGACGCATTACCGCGTTCTGGAGCGTTTCCGCGGCTATACATTGGTGGAATGCAGGCTGGTAACCGGCCGGACTCATCAGATCCGTGTGCACATGGCTTCTCTCGGCCATCCGGTCTGCGGGGATCCCCTGTACGGGTTTTCCTCGACTAAATCACCGGTCCTCCTCCTGCACGCGGGGGAGCTGCATGTCCGGCAGCCTTCCACGGGGGAAGAGATGGTATTCCGGGCGGACCTGCCGGATGACTTTGCATCCTTCCTTTCCAGACTGGTCCCTGAAGTGTGATGGACCCGCTTCCCGAAAACAGAGATAAAAGAACTCCCGGTTCCGATTGGGTTCGGAACCGGGAGTCGTTATTCTGCTTAAGCAGGTTACTACTTGGTGAAGTTTGTGACCTTCTCTACATCGGCGGGAGTGAATTCGTAATCTTTTCCGGGAAGGATGGCATTGAGCACGATGCCGACGATGGCGGCAATGGCCAGGCCGGAAAGATTGATTGCGATGGAGCCGATATGGAAGACGATTCCCTGTGCGTCACCGGTCCCGTACTTGATGCCGATGGCCAGGACCAGGATGAGAGCAGCGATCAGGACGTTGCGGCTCTTCATGAAGTCTACCTTGTTCTCCACGACATTCCGTACGCCGACGGCGGAAATCATTCCGTACAGGATCAGGCTCACGCCGCCCATGGTAGCGGTCGGCATGGAAACGATGATAGCGGCAATCTTCGGGCAGAAGCTGAGCACTGCAGCAAAGATGGCAGCCAGGCGGATTACGCGGGGATCATAGACTCTGGAAAGTGCGAGGACGCCGGTATTTTCGCCGTAGGTCGTGTTGGCGGGAGCGCCGAACATGGCGGCCAGAGCGGTGGCAAGGCCGTCACCCAGCAGGGTGCGGTGCAGGCCGGGATCCTGAACAAAGTTGCTGTTGGTGGTGGAAGAGATCGCACAGATATCGCCGATATGCTCGACCATGGTAGCCAGGGCGATCGGCATGATGGTGATCACGGCAGTGATGAGCATTCCGCCGTCAAATTCCGCCCCGAAGATAGAGAAGGCGGTGTCGCCCCACTTGAAGGGGAGGCCGATCCAGGCGGCTTCGCTCACATTCTTAACCAATGCTTCGCGGGAAGCGGGATCCACGATCATGGATACCACATAGCTGACAACAACACCGAGGAGAATCGGGATGATGCGGATCATGCCCTTGCCCCAGATATTGAAGATGATGACTGCAAGAATGGCGGCAAGTGCAACAATCCAGTTGGCGCTGCAGCTGCTGATGGCGGTTCCCGACAGGGTAAGGCCGATGGCAATGATGATCGGGCCGGTTACGATGGGCGGGAAGTACCGCATGACTTTACCGGTACCGAACAGCTTGAACAGAAGGGCAAGCACCAGGTACAGAAGTCCTGCGCAGGCTACGCCGAAACTGGAGTAGGTCAGGGGGATGTTGGCACCGGATGCCGTGACCAGACCGTAGGCACCGAGGAAAGCAAAGGAAGAACCCAGGAAGGCGGGTACCTTACGCTTGGTAATCAGGTGGAACAAAAGAGTTCCCAGACCTGCAAACAGCAGGGTTGCGGAAACACTCAGTCCTGTGATGGCCGGAACCAGTACGGTAGCTCCGAACATAGCGAACATGTGCTGGAATCCCAGGAGCAGCATTCTGGGATAGCCAAGTGTACGGGCGTCCCGGATACCCTCGGCGGGAATTTGGTTTTTTTCTTTCGCCATGAATATTCTCCTCTCCGTTTTTATACATAAAGAAAAGGCATGCCCTTTTGAATCCCGGTACATGCCTCCTCTGTATCTGTATCGGGCACAGTATAGCGTATGGGACGATAAATTGCAAGGTTTTGGGGAGGGGATTTTGATATTTAACAATATATGGTGGGTGAGGCCCTCCGGGGAACGGGGTATTTCATGGGCGGCAGCGTGACCGGCCGTCACAGCCTTCCCGGGTCTGTTCAGGACAGATCCAAAGGTTTTCCATTGCTTCGGCACGGAGGGAAAGACCGGCAGAAAAAGGGAAAATTGCAAAACATTGCAATGGGGGTAAAATCAAGTTACAATAAAACGAACAAGTCAGACACAGAGGTGGCACTTTGAGTAAACGGGATAAAATCAGAAATTTCTGTATCATTGCACATATAGATCACGGGAAATCCACACTGGCGGACCGCCTGCTGGAGAAAACCGGCGTTGTGTCCTCCCGGGACATGACGGAGCAGGTGCTGGATTCCATGGAACTGGAACGGGAACGCGGGATTACGATCAAGGCACAGGCCGTATGTCTTCCGTACAAAGCTTCGGATGGGGAAGAGTATACGCTGAACCTGATCGACACTCCCGGCCATGTCGACTTTTCCTATGAAGTATCCAGATCCCTGGCAGCATGTGAAGGCGCCATACTGGTGGTGGATGCCACGCAGGGAGTGGAAGCGCAGACCCTGGCCAACGTCTATATGGCCCTGGAACACAACCTGGAAATCATGCCGGTCATCAATAAGATTGACCTGCCCTCCGCGCATCCGGAGGAGGTCAAAAAGGAAATCGAGGACATCATCGGGCTGGATGCCTCCGAAGCGCCGCTGATTTCTGCCAAGCAGGGGATCAACATTGATGAGGTGCTCGAACAGATCGTGGAAAAGATCCCGTCTCCGGAAGGCAACGAGGAAGCGCCGCTCAAGGCATTGATCTTTGACAGCCTGTATGACAATTACCGGGGCGCCATCGTCTATGTCCGCATCGTGGACGGAAGCGTCAAGGCGGGTGATATCATCCACATGATGGCAACCGGTTCGGAATTTGAAGTTGTGGACGTCGGAGTATTCCAGCCTGGGATCCTGGTCAGCCGTCCCAGCCTGCAGGCTGGGGAAGTCGGGTATATCTGCGCCTCCATCAAGGACGTGAGCCATACCCGTGTCGGGGATACCATTACCCTGGCAGCCCGGCCGGCGGCAGAACCCCTGCCGGGCTATAAGCAGGTCCTCCCGATGGTCTACTGCGGTATCTATCCCGCAGACGGCAGTGATTACGAAGCCCTCCATGACGCTTTGGACAAACTCAAACTGAATGATGCCTCCCTGCTGTATGAAATGGAAACATCCCAGGCTTTGGGATATGGGTTCCGGTGCGGGTTCCTGGGCCTTCTGCATATGGAAGTCATCCAGGAGCGGCTGGAGCGGGAGTTTGACCTGGACCTGATTACGACAGCCCCAAGCGTCGTGTACCGGATCGTCAAAAGCGACGGATCCGTCATCATGATCGATAATCCTTCCAACCTTCCGGATCTTTCGACCATCACGGAGATGGAAGAGCCGATCGTCAAAGCCACCATTATGACCCCCTCCGATTATGTGGGGACGATCATGGATCTTTGCCAGTCCAAGCGCGGGGTTTTCCGCAACATGGATTATATAGAAGAAAACCGTGTCGAAATGCACTATGAACTCCCCCTCAATGAAATCATCTACGATTTCTTTGACCAGCTGAAAT
>JAFPSR010000063.1 GCA_017413675.1 Clostridia bacterium
ACGGCTTTGCAGTCGGGAAACACGGACAGGTCCACTGGGGTATCGTCCACATTTGGATACATCCCCAGGGCGGTTGTATTGACGATGAGCGCGGCATCGGGATGCCCGTAGGCATTTTCAAAAGAATACGGATTTTGCTCGGATATGGTCACCAGTTTCCCGACATGTTCATCCTGAAGCACGGCGCGCACGGTATTTGCCAAACCGCCGTCTCCCAATATCAGGACTTTCCTGTCCTGCAGGCGGAAAGAAAGGCTGTGGATCAGCATTCGGAAACCATCATAATCCGTGTTGTGCCCCCAGAGAGAACCATCTATCCGACGGAGGATTGTATTGACACTGCCGGTTGATCTTGCGGTTTCTGACAACTCGGAAAGAAAGGGAATTACCGTCTTTTGATAAGGGGTTGCTACATTGATTCCCCGGAAACAGCCGTTTTCCAGAAAAGGGCCAACTTCTTCCGTCCTTTTCTCCAGGAGAATATAATCCGCCCCCCATAATGCCTTGTGTATCTGCGGGGAGAAACTGCCCGAAAGGTTTTCCCCAATTAGTCCGTAATCCATCAGAGCACCTCCGAATAGGTACCCAGGTAACGGACCTGGTCCGTGGAAGATTCCAGCTCCCCGATTAACGTAAGGAATTCAGGGGTGTTAACAGAGGTATGAAGATCAAACCAGAACATGCACCCGAAATCCCGGTTTGGCAAAGTATGGCTTTCTAACCGGAGCACCTGAATACCAAGGGCATAAAAAAGGGTCATTAATTCAAAGAGGGTGCCGGGACATTGGTCTGTTATAACCATGATGGAGGTTTGATCCGCGCCGGGATAGATTTCAAGCTTTCTGGAAATGCAGATGTAGCGCATAGGGGAATGCTTCCGATCCTGGGCAGAATCGAGGGGGCAGGCCGGATTTGGGGCTTTAAGGGGAGGGTTGAGGTTCAGATACACACTGCGGACAATCGAAAAACCGTATTTCCGCAGGAGATCAAAAATATCACTGATAGACCCTGCGGCGCTGTCCTCCAGGGAGAACACACCGTATTGACATTCTCCCCGGTCCACAGCAGAAAAAACATCCGCAAAACTGGAACGGTACAGAATGAAGGGATCGGAGAAAAGCTTCCGACAGGCAATCCCGGAACGGTCGCCATCCATTCCCTGGCAGGCGACTGCTGCACTGGCAGGAAAGAGAGAGGGAGTTGTTTCCATCGCCTCGCAGACTTCCTGCTGCAGGGGTGTCTTTTTCACGGATAGATTGCTCTGGTGGGTGCGACTTAAAGCAAACAGAAGGGAGTATAAAACACGGACATAGTTCTGCATGCCTTCTTCCGCAGTGCCGACTAATGCAGAGAGCTTCTGGTTTTCCCGGCTTTTGTCCAGGATCGGGAGTCCCCGGCTGTTCTTCCAGGCCCCGATTTCGGCAGAAACCTTCATCCTTTCCTGAAACAAACGGACCAGCTCTTCGTCAATACGGTCCATTCGTTTCCGGTAATCTTTCAGCTCCATATTTCAATACTCCTTTTTTCGATCCAGCCATGTATCGCAAAGGGCGATTGCGGCTGCAGCTTCGATACAGGGTACGGCACGCGGTACGATACAGGGATCATGCCGTCCGCTTATGGAAATGGTCGTATCGCAACCTTTGGCCAGGTTTACGGTTTCCTGCTCCAGGGCAATGGAGGGGGTAGGTTTGACAGCCGCCCGGAAAACAAGTGGCATGCCAGTGGAAATGCCGCCCAGGATACCGCCGTGGTTGTTGGTTTTTGTCCGGACTTTTCCGGATACCATGGTGAAAGGATCATTGGCCTCGCTTCCCCGGAGGGATGCTGCCGCAAAGCCGGCACCGAATTCTATCCCTTTTACAGCGGGAACGGCGAATACAGTCCGGGAAATCAGTCCTTCCAGCCCACCGAAGAGCGGTCCGCCCCAACCGGCGGGCAGCCCCCGTACTGCACACTCGATGATTCCACCGAGTGAATCACCGGTTTCTCTGGCCCGGAAGATGGCTTCCTGCATCTTTTTACCGGATTCAGGATCCAGGACCGGGAATGCAGACAAATGCAACTGGGCAAGTTCTTCTTTGCTGACAGATACAGGATCAAAAGCCC
>JAFPSR010000064.1 GCA_017413675.1 Clostridia bacterium
GGTCGGATATTCTACCAGGTACGGGGATGCTGCCGGTGATTTCAGTCCGTGTTCCCACCTGACCGTTCAGGAAGTGAAAGCTATCGGTTCCGTTCTGGGGCTGCCGGAAGAACTGGTCCATAAGGTTCCGATTGACGGGCTCTCCGGAAAATCCGATGAAGAGAACCTTGGGTTCACCTATGCGGAACTGGACCGGTATATTCGGACCGGTTTCCTGGAAGATGCGGAAAAGAAAGCCCGGATTGACCGTCTGCACAGTATCAACCTGTTTAAACTGCAGATGTTCCCTGCCTTTGATCCCGGACTGGAAGTTAAGGCCCCCGCTGTATAAAGCCTGCCGGTCATCCCCCGGCCCCCGGCCATTGTTTTCCCCGGAAATATAAAAAGTCTGCGTGTTGCCGTATCTCCGGCACTTCGCAGACTTTTTCTTTTCAGATCCCGATGCCGGCTTACCCGGCCAGGGTTCAGCGCATGCGCATATATCCGTATATCAGCAGCAGCACAAACAGGAACCCGTATCCGAATAAAGCCGCCGCCTTGTAGAAGCGGATCCGGTTCTCCCGGTACAATCCAAGCCCGGCGCTGATCAGGAACCCTCCCAACAGGCCTCCCAGATGGGCCCAGTTGTCGATCCCGGCAGATACAAAGCCCAAAACCAGGTTGATCCCGATAATCAGAAGAACCTGTGCCCCGAAAGCCAGGTTGAAAATGGTTTTATTCACGGTTCTCAGGTATAGAAGCGCCCCGAACATGGCAAAGATCGCCCCCGATGCCCCTACACTGTATCCGCCGGATGAAAGGGCAAAACTCATGCAGGAACCAAAAAGGCCGCCAAGAAGATATACCACGGCATATTTCCACCGCCCAGAAGCGCCTCCACCTGCCTTCCCCAGATAAACAGCGCCATCCCGTTAAACAGGATATGTTCAAACCCGGCATGCAGGAACATACTGGTCAGAAGTCTCCAGACCTGTCCGCCGGCTACATATACCGGGACATTGGCTCCCAGCATGACCAGCGCATAGTTGTATCCCAGGCGCATACCAGTCAGGAGGGAAATCAGATACATAGCGACATTCAGTCCCAGTAACACATATGTCACAACCGGCTGTTTCCGGTTGATGGAAATCGGGGTGATATTCACTGGTTTTCTCCTTCAGGTCTGCCTTAGTCTCTACAGGGATCCGACAAACCGGTCAATTCGCCTGAGCGCTTCCGTCAGTTTTTCCGTAGATGTGGCATAGGAACAGCGGATATGGCCTTCCCCGTTCTCTCCGAACGCATTTCCGGGCACACAGGCTACTTTTTCTTTCTCGAGAAGTTGTTCGCAGAATTCAAACGAGGTCAACCCCGTGCCTTTAATGCTGGGGAAAACATAAAACGCCCCCTGCGGCGGGAAGCAGGCAAGTCCCATCCGCTCAAAACCGGTAACCATCAGGTTGCGTCTCTGGTTGTAAGTGCGCCGCATGCTTTCCACTTCCCGGTATCCGTCCTCCCGCCCCGCGCGCAGGGCTTCCAGTCCGGCATACTGGCTCTCTACGCTGGCACACAGGATCGTATACTGGTGGATCTTGCACATCTGCTGCAGGATCTGTGCAGGACCGCAGATATATCCCAGGCGCCAGCCTGTCATGGCAAAAGCTTTCGAAAACCCGTTCAGCGTCAGTGTCCGCTCCCACATCCCGGGAAGGGCAGCAAAGGATGCATGTCTCCCGGAATAGGTCAACTCGGCATAAATTTCATCCGAAATGACAAGCAGGTCATGCTTCTCCACAACGGGAACCAGGCGCATAAGCTGCTCCCTGGTCATGATGGATCCGGTCGGATTGTTCGGATAGGGCAGGATCAGGACTTTTGTACGCGGCGTAATGACAGTCTCCAATGCTTCCGGCGTGATAATGAACCCATTATCCTGGCTGCACGGAATCCCTACGGGAGTTCCCCCGGACAGACGAACACACGGGGAATAACTGACATAGCTCGGTTCCGGCAGAAGGACTTCATCTCCCGCTTCCAGAAGGACGCGCATGCAAAGATCGATTCCTTCACTTGCCCCAATGGTTACCAGGATTTCCTTTTCGGGCCGGTATTCCAACCCAAACCGGTTCCGGAGATACAGGGATATCTCCTGTCTCAATTCCAGAAGTCCCCAATTGGACGTATAATGGGTATGCCCTTTTTCCAGCGCATAAATGGCAGCTTCCCGGTATTTCCAGGGTGTCACGAAATCAGGTTCCCCGACACCCAGGGAAATCGCATCCTTCATTTCATTGACCAGGTCAAAGAACTTACGGATCCCGCTGGGAGCAAGCTCCTGTACCGCGCGATTCATTCTGCTTTCGTAATTCACGGGGTAATCACCAGCCGATGATCGGTATCTTCCGTCTCCACCAACAGGCCTTCCACTTTGTATTTTTTCAGTACAAAATGGGTGGAAGTAGACAGAACGCTGTCCAGGGATGCCAGTTTCTCACTGACAAACTGGGCCAGTTCCTTCAGGGTCCTGGCTTCCATTTCAATCATCAGGTCAAAAGCCCCGCTCATCAGATAGAGGTCCTTGACCTCATCAAACCGATAAATGCGGGCAGCAATTGCGTCAAACCCGAACTCCCTTTGGGGGGTTACCTTGACTTCTATGACCGCTTCTACGGTTTCCCTGTCCGTTTTGTCCCAGTTAATCAACGCCGGGAAACCGACCAGGATTTTTTCTTCCGTCAGTTTCCGTATGCACTTCTCGACTTCCTCTACGGAAGTATGAAGCATATCGGCAATCTGGCCGTTCGGGGTACGGCAGTCTTTATACAGAATATCCAGTATTTCCATTTCCATGGATGATAGTGACATGTGGCTCCTCCGGAAAACAGTTTTTTAAAGTGTATCATCCCTGCATTCCAGCGTCAACGGATTCCGTGTCCCACAATTTAACAGGAAATGCGCGTAATGCGGTCCGATTCGTGCTATGATACAGCTGTGTCCCTTTATGTAAGGAAGGAGAATGCAGTATGGACAGATCCGGGAATCCCTCTGTATACCCGTTGCCGGATCTTTTTGTCCGCCGTATCCGGGAACAGTTCCCCGCCGAGGCAGATTCCCTGCTCCGGATGCTGGATGAAACACCGCAGGGCCGCGCCCTGCGGATCAACACACTGCGCACTTCCTCCCTTCCCCCGGATAACCTGCACGCATTCCTGCAATGCATTTCCTCCGTTTGTCAGGACCCGGTTCCCTGGTTCCCGGACGGAAGATATGTACCGGCAGATTACAAACCCGGTCAGGAACTGTATCACGCAGCCGGTGCATACTATATGCAGGAAGCCTCTGCGATGGCACCGGCAGCCCTGCTGGATCCGCAGCCCGGGGACAGAATCCTGGATCTTTGTGCTGCTCCCGGCGGCAAAAGCGGACAGATTGCCCAACGTATGCAGGGGCAGGGAATCCTGGTATCCAACGAAATTGTCCCTAAACGCGCCCGGATTCTGGAAGAAAACCTATACAGACTGGGGGTTCCCAATTCTATTATCACCTGCGAACCGGCACAGCGGCTGGCTGCCCATTTCCCATTGTGGTTTGACCGTGTCCTGGTAGATGCGCCCTGCTCCGGGGAGGGTATGTTCCGGATGCACCCGGAAGGCCGGAAGGAATGGGAAAAGAGCCCTCCCGCCTTCTGTGCGCAGCGGCAGCAGGACATCTTATCCTGTGCTGCCCGGACCGTACGGGGTGGAGGCGTTCTGGTCTATTCAACCTGTACTTTCTCCCGGGAAGAGAATGAGCAGACTGTTGAAGCCTTTCTGGCAGCACATCCTGATTTTTCCCTGGACAGTACAGCATCCCTGCCCGGGATCCCCGGAAAGGGCATGCTGCGCCTCATACCCGGATCTGTCCGCGGGGAAGGCCAGTTCGCCGTACGTTTTCTCCGGAAGGAGACGAAGCACACAGTTCTTCCCCTTCTGGAAACAGTGTCTTCTCCTGTCTGGTCCGGATTCCTCAAGGATCACTTTTTTCCGGTATTTCCCGAATCTGAACAGGTCTGTTTTTTCGGAGATTCCTGTTACCTTCCCATGAAACAGTGTCCGGATCTTACTGGACTGCACGTTCTTTCCCTGGGGATCCCCCTGGGGACAATCCGGAACGGCCGCCTGCTTCCCGCCCATGAGCTGTTCATGTCTTCCGCCCTTCTTCCTTTCCGTCACAGGATCCACCTGACTTTGGAACAGGCCCGGACATTTCTGCGCGGGGAAACCCTTCCCCTGCCGGGATCCGGAAAAGGATTTGTCCAGCTTCTCTACGGCGGTTTTCCCCTTGGCGGCGGCAAACTGGCAGATGGCCGCATCCAGAATCACCTGCCCAAAGGGCTTCGTCTTCCTTCTGCCTATCTAGCAATTCAAAAAGAGATGTAATTATGTCCAATCAAATCACCAAACACCAAAAAAGAGTCATGGCTATCCATGACCTGAGCGGGTTCGGGAAATGTTCCCTGTCCATCGCCCTGCCGGTTCTCTCTGCTGCCGGTCTGGAAACCGTTTCCCTTCCGACCGCTGTTCTTTCCACCCATACAGGCGGATTCCAGGGCTACACCTACCGGGATCTGACGGAAGACATCCTTCCCATGGCAGAACACTGGCATCAGCTCGGTCTTACCTTTAATGCCCTGTATTCCGGATTCCTCGGATCTCTGGAACAGATCAGCATGGTATCCTCGATCTTTGACCGCTTTAAAACAGAGGATAATCTGATTGTCGTCGACCCTGCCATGGCGGATTTCGGCCGGTATTACCGTACCGTTTCCCCGGAAATGGGACGGGAAATGAGTGCCCTGTGCCGCAGGGCTGACATCGTGATTCCGAACATGACGGAAGCCGCCTTCCTGGTCGGCGAGGAATACAGGCAGGGTCCTTATTCCATGGAATACATCCAGCATCTTCTGGAAGAGCTCAGCCGCATCGGTCCGAAAAAGATTGTTCTGACCGGGGTCATGCCGAATCCCGATGAAATCGGGGCGGCCTACTACGACTGTGAAAGCGGGGAAACCGCATTTTTCCTTGCCGACGTGGTTCCCGGCCAATACCATGGGACGGGAGATCTTTTCGCAAGTGCTTTCCTCGGCGCACTGCTGTATCCGCATTCTCCCGGGAAGAGCCTCCGGATTGCTGTCAACCTGGTCACTTCTTCCATCCGGCGGACCTATGAAGCGAAAACCGATGTCCGCTACGGCGTAAATTTTGAGGAGGGACTCTTTGCATATCTGACGGAACTCCGTTCGGCGGAATCCTCCCAATAACACCGGTAACCGGGCCCGCCGCAGGCATTGTCCCGGGTTTCTTCCCGCCATGCGGATCCCAATAAATAAACACACCGGCTGGCTCACGTATTTCCCGAGCCAGCCGGTGTTCGTTTTATCCCGGTTGGAACAGATAATCAACCGAATCACTCAATTTGGTTCCGTCCTCTGCCACATAGCACAGCAGGAGACGGCAGGATCCTCCCGGAGGGATGTCTTCCGGAAGTTCCTCATCGATCACGATCAGATTATCGCTCATAAACAAGGTATCCAGTATTTCTTCCCCCACCTGAATCCGGCAGTACGGAGTGAAGTTCTTCCCGATTACATACAGCCGTCCTCCGATGTCTACCACACGAAGAATTTCCGGGGACACCAACCCCATCCTCATATCCGTCTTTTCATAAACCGGCTCCTCTTCAGATGACGGATGTTCCCCGTAGAGCATATCATATTCAAGGAGTTCCAGCATTTTTTTATAATTCTTTTCTCCGGAGAAAGACTGGTGCAGCCTGGTCAGCATCCCTTCATGGAAGTCCAGCAGAGTCATCAGGCGGGCACTGAGCTGGTAGGTATACAGATCCTGGTCCTCCGCTTCCTTCACCCCGTTCTTCCCACTTTCCACATAGCTCTGGTTGTACCAGATCACGTATTCGGTCTGATGCCGGTTTCCCCGGGACAGCCATTCCTCTTCCAGGGATATGGCAGGAAGATGATCCCCGTACAGAACAGCCACCACCGGTTCGTCATATGCCGACAAGGCTCCGATCATGGCTCCGATAAAGGCATCCATACTGTTCATCTCATTCGCATAATATGTCCAGTTCGCAACCTCTGTTTCCGACAGGAGATCACTGTGTGCCGTCAGCTCAGGTGTTTCAGTCATTTCATCCGGATAACGCCCATGTCCCTGTACCGAAACATTGAACACAAAATCCCTTTCCTCCGTCTGTCTCATGGCTTCCAGGGTTTCAGGGATCAGGACAGTATCCATTGCCCAGCCTAAAGCGTTATATTTTACATCTGTCATATACTCCAGAGAAGTAAAAGTATCAAAGCCCAGCTGGGAATAGATGATGTTCCTGTCATAGAACGTAGCTGTATAGTTATGGACCGCATGGCTTCGGTAACCAAGGGGTTTCAGATTGTAGGGAATGCTTTCACAGGTATTATCCTGCAGGATCGTCTTGTACGGATATTCTCCCAGTCCGAAATGTTCCAATGACATCCCGGTCAGGACCTCAAACTCCGTATTTGCTGTCCCTCCCCCAATGGACGGCACCGTCAGCTGGCCGGAAGGATAATGTTCCAGAAGCGAATTGAATACCGGCTGCACCCGTTTGGAAAAACGGATGATATCCTCATCCATACGGTCCAGGTTAAAAAACGATTCCAATTGAACAAAAACAATATTGGGGGTCTGTACATCCGTCTGGGAATTCGGATTTCCTTCCAGATCCTGCTTTAAATCATCCAATGTTTCCTGGGAATATGCTTCCGGTTTTCGGACACCGGAACGAAATACAGAATAGGTAAAGCAATAAGGAAATCCACAGTTATTATAGTTTGCGGCAATATCCACATCCCCCCTGGGACGCATGCCTGTCATCAGGAACAGGACAGCAACCGCCGCAAACGACGCAAGGGAAACACCCACCAGGAGGAAAGATTTTCTGTAGTTTACCTCTTTTCTTTTTTCCCGCCGGAATATATAGGCAATCCCGAACCCGATCAGAACCAGAAGGATCCCCAGCAATACCCAGTGAACCCACTTCAGGTAACGCGGAAGCAGGAGTATGGCAGAACGGGAGATCCGCAGGTCAGCCGCGCTGAACGGCGTGGTACGGAAAATCATAATGATCCCGTTGATGACACCCAGGATCAGCCAGAGCAGGCTGATCAGGGAACTGACAAACGTCTTGTGATGAAACAGTTGGCTGATCAGCAGCAGGACAAAAAGAAACGCCACATTAAACAGGAACATATGGCCGGACGTGAAAATATATCTCAGCAGTCCGATGAGCGACTGACGGGCAAGCAGTTCGATAACCAGATTCAGGGCAAGTGAATTCAGCAGACAGAAAACCCAGTCTCTGTTTCGAAGATGCTCTATGAATGCTTTGCTGTCAAACACGACAAGTTCACGCCCCTTCCGGGAATCAGCGCTGTTTTACTGTTTATCCGCCCACTGTGCAAGTTTATCCCAGAGTTTCTCCGTCCGGTCCCAGATGGATGGAAACTCCCGGGATGGCATCGGGCAGGGACAGGTTCCGATCTCCATGGTCAGACTGGGCACATTCAAGGCCTGCAGTACCCAGTCCTTATAACCCCCGCAGGAGAAGTTCTCTTCCGGCATTTTTTCTGCTTCGGTATAGCCGGTCAGATTCCGGACTTCTGCCAGCAGAGAACGTGTCCGCTTCAGTTCATTGCCTTCCTGCAGGAATTCCCAATAGAGAATAGATCCGTAAGCATGATAACTGATGGTCAGATCCCATGTCCCTTTCAGGGTATATTCCACCAGAGCCTGGGATTCAATCTCGCTCAGGGGTTCCGTCCCTTTATATCCGGAGCCTGACGGACTTTCCGTCGTTTTGGCTTTGATCCATAACCCGTCAAAATTGGAGTTCAGATCCACGCCCCTGGCGTTCGCCTTCCAGCGTTTGCAGTAATCTTCTATCGTTTGTTCGGGTTTTTTATTCTTCTCGGCAATCATACGGACCTGTTCCCGCAGTTCCGCATCCCGGATCCCATCCGGCCCGAACTGGCTGATGGAAACTCCATCCGGATTCACCATGGGGATGACATGGAAACATACATCTCTGAAATTTTTGTTGTTTTCCCATTCCTGAAGCGCCGCTTCCGCCTGCGCCATCAGCAGTTGGGAAGTCATGTATTCCCTGGCATGGATGGATGCGTGCAGCAAGATGTGGTGGGATGCTTCCGCATTCCCGATTTCCATTACGGGTACCCTTCTCCCATCCGCTGTGATCGTCAGATCATATACACGAACCAAGGACGGGTATTCTGCTTTCAGGGCTTCAATATCCGCCAGCATTTCATCGTAGGTATACAAGGCGTCCTGCACATCCACCACCTGCAGTTTTTGCAGGGACAATTCTTCCTTCGGGGAGATCGCCCCGTCCAGCACAAATCCTTCCATTGTCTTTCCTTTTCCAACGGTTTTAACCCGGGCATACATGCCGCTGCGGGATAGCAGGACCACCTCTTCCCCATTTTCCAGAACAGACAGAAGCCTGCCGGTTTCTTCCTGTCCCTCAAAGAGTTTTGTGCTTCCGTTTGCAGCAGATACAATGCAGATTTTTCCGGAATCCCGTTTCTGCGCACAGGCAGTCAGACAGGGAATAACCAAAAGCAGCAGGACCAGGAAAAGGGCAAAAAGACGAAAACCGCCGGAACGGGAAATTTCTGTTTTCGGTGTTCTTCCAAACATTTTTTCTTCTCTCTTTTCATGCTATGCACCTGCGGCACACAGCCAGTATAACAGAAAAGGACTGGCTTTTCTACTTATATATAACGACATTCCCCGCACGCCCGTTCCGCTTTGTAGATGTCCGAGATCCTGAGTAACCCAAAAAGCAGGAATGAGCAGTCTGCTCATTCCTGCCGATATTCTCTTCCCTTTGCCGGATACCCGCCTCAAAGGAGGGTCACCCTTGTACAGGGAACCCTGTCATTCACCAGGTCACTCAGGTGATGGCGGCAGTGTCCGATAATCACTTCCGTCCCCTGCAGCGCACAGCGGAGAGAATACTCCAGCTTTGCCCCTGCCCCGTTCGCGCCGGCTCTGGAAGCGCCCACACAGTTTGCCTGCAGCACGCGGACTTTCTCCGTTAGTTCCTCTGCAGACCTCGCGGTCACATTCCGGACCAGGGTGGAAGGATCCTTGGGATCCTGATAGATCCCGTCCGTAGTTGTCAGCAGTACCATACGCCTTGCATGCACGAGGGAGGCAATGACTGCCGCTGTCTCATCGTTATCGACACATTCCACAATATCCTTCTGCCGGCGTCGCAGATTCATCAGTTCCATTTTCCGGTTTTCTTCCGCAGAAACCGGGTCATTGTAATTGATGATCGGGATGGCCCCCTGCATCGCGGAACGGACCAGAAGAGCCCGGATATGTTCCCGTTTTTCCGGATCGTTGAAATGGGTATGCTCCACCAGAATCTGCCGGATGGAATATTCCGGCCGTACAAATCGGCGGTAGGTTTCCATCAGGATCGACTGTCCCTGGGAAGCATAATCTGTTTTGACCTCATCCGCGGGTCCCGTCAACTCTGTTCCCGTCCTGTGGATATAATCCAGTCTTCCGATCTCCGTCGCCCCGCTGGATACCCAGATGATCCCCGGATGCAGATCCTGACTGATACGGGCCAGCACATTGTAGTCAATATCATTGTCTTCCTGGCGAATCATTGCCATGGACCCTATCTTTCCGACCAGTTCAAACGTATATTCCATTCTTCCTCCTATGCCCGGATCTCCCTTAAGCGTTTCGTGACTGCTTCTGCCACAACTGACGCTGAACTCCAGCATAAATATAAATTATACCCTCCGCAGTCTCCGTGGAGATGGATGAGTTCCCCGGCAACATACAGATCTTTCTGTATTCTGGACGCCAGGGTCTGCGGCTCAATCTGGGTATGGTCCGCCCCGCCTGCCGCGATTTGAGCCATGGCAAATCCCTGCGTCCCGGTAACGGTAAACGGCAATCCCTTCAATCGATCGGCAAGAATCCGGATCTGTTCATCTGTCAGGACCCCAACCGACTGATTTACCGGAATACCGGATATCTCCAGAACCCGCAGGGCAAGCATACGGGGAACCAGCCCGGCAAACAGCACCGTTATGTCTTCCCTGGCATATTTATCCCGGTTACTCGCAAGAATCGACTGGATTTCCTGTTTCTCCCGGTCCGGAAACAAGTCCATTTCCACCGTGCATTGTGTTCCCTCTTGCCGGAGGCACTGCACGGAATAACTCAGCTGCATCGCGCAGATTCCGGACAATCCATACTCCGTAAAAAGAACTTCGCCTTCCTCGCAGCGCAGTACTTTCCCGTTCTGCGCACATAGATGGAGCTCTGCCGGCAGCCGTATCCCCTTCAACCCGCGGATCTGCTGTTTTTCACAAAGCAACGGAGCCAGTGCGGGAACAGGATCCCGCATCGTATGCCCCAGGTTCCGCAGCAAGGCATACCCATCCATACTGCCCCCCTGCTTAGGCCCCGCGCAGCCTCCCATTGCCGCCAGAAGGATAAAGCCCCGGATTCTTTCCCCGGATTCAGACAGGACATTCCATATACCGGCCTCCCGGAAAGCCCGGACAGCCTTAAACCCAGTCCTTACAGTACATCCCAGGGCATTCAGGGTATAACGGAAAACATCCACAACCGCAGATGCCTGGAAGGAGGAGGGATACAGTCTCCCGGCACTGTCCCGCCGGATCGGAAGGCCGAGATCCCGGAAGATTTCCTCCGTTCTCCGGACTCTTCCTTCACAGATCAACCCGGGAAGCAGGGACAGATCCCCATAAAAATGCCTCTCCGACAAATCCGTATTGCCAAGGTTGCAGCGCCCGTTCCCGGTAGCGAGCAGTTTTCTGCCTATCCGTTCATCTTTTTCCGCCAGTACAACGGAAAATCCTTCCTTCGCCAGCAGACAGCCGGCCATCAGGCCGGATGCCCCGCCGCCCAGGATGATGACATCATAAGGCATCTACCGCTCCTCCTTTCCGGAAAGATTTCTCCTGTTTTATTCCTCAAACAGACGGGATACCAGGCAGGTCCCATCCTCAATATACGGTCCCTGTGCTGCAGTCTTTTCACAGAACTTCTCCTGCGTTCCCAGACAACGGGACGAATCATAGAGAAGGTAGGGGATCGGTGTTCCGTCGTGCGTACGGGTGGACAACGGGGTATAGTGATCGCTGAGCAGAAGCAGGCGGTATGGTTGTCCTGCTTTTTCCAGCGCTTCTGTGAACGGGGTCAATACCTTCTCGTCGATCAGTTCGATTGCCCGGATTTTTCCTGCCATATCCCCGTTATGGGAACATTCGTCCGGCGCTTCAATGTGGAGCACCGTAAAATCATCCTTTTTGAGAATTTCCAGCGCAGAACGTACTTTTGCCGCATAATCGGTCGTAATCTCCCCGTTGGCCCCTTCCACTTCCGGAGCATAGAGCCCTGCCAGATTCGCAATTCCCTTGACCAGCGGGACAGCCGTTACCGCACCGCCGTAGTGACCGTGTGCCTCACGGAAGGAAAACAGCTGTGCCGCACTTCCCTGTCCCCAGAACCAAAGGGAATTCACAGGCAGAAGCCCTTCCGCACGGCGTTTCCGATTTACCGCAGCGTTTTTCAACACCTTATAGGATTCCTCCATAATCTGTATGAGGAGTTCCCCATCCTTTCCCCTGGGCAGGTAATCCGTAATTTTCTTTTCCTTGATGTCATGCGGCGGGGTTGTCTCCAGATCCGGGCTTCCTCCCGCACGGACCGCGATATGCCGGTAAGAGGGATTCACCTTGAATGTCATCCCGCTTCTGACAAGCAGATCCGAAAAGCCAGGATCTGCCAGCAGTTCCTCCATCAGGGCATATGCCTCCTCTCCCGACAGCGTACCGCCGGAATGAGACAATATGGTTTTTTCCCTGTAGGGCAGCTCATCCTCCGTTAACGAAACTGTATTGCAGCGATAGGAGATGTCCCCGGCATGCAGTTCCACTCCGGATCCTGCCGCTTCCAGGGAAGACCTCCCTGTATAGAATTTTCGGGGATCATATCCGAAAATCGACAGGATTGCCGTATCACTTCCGGCGGGGACTCCTTCCGGGACCGTGTTCCCGGTACCGATTTCAGCCCGCCTGCAGGCCTTATCCATCCACGGTGTCACAGCCGTTTCCAACGGGGTTTTCCCATCCAGTTCCCGGATCGGGAAATCCGCCATTCCATCTGCAATTACAATCGCATATTTCATTTTCCTGTTTCCTTTGATACAATGGGAATAAGGTAAACCAGGTCGGGAACCTATCCGCCTGTCTTGCCAGTTGTCATTATAACATACCAAATCCGGGGAGGACAGCATCTGATGGATCCAGTTTTGTTAAGACAAAAGCAAAAAGATGAAGCGATTGACGGCATTCTTCTGATCAAGGATGCCGAAGTCCGTGTCTCCAGCACCGGATCCAAATATCTGGATGCAACCGTAACAGACGCGACAGGGGAAATGAATGCGAAATGCTGGGATTGGGGTGACCAGAACCCTCCTGCTTCCAATCTCCCCATCCGCGTCCGGGGCCTGATCAAGGAATTTGCCGGAAAGCTTCAGCTGCGGATCGACAAATGGCGTCCGGCCACCGCAGAAGAAGTTGTATGGAGCCAGCTGATCCCCACAGCTCCCGAGGAGCCGGATGCCATGTACAATGAAATCCATGAAACCATAGTGTCCCTTACGGATGAGGATTACCGTGATATCGCCCTGTATTTGTTGGAAGGCAACAAGGACCGCCTGATGATCTGGCCCGCTGCCACTTCTTTTCATCATGCCCAACGTTCCGGTCTGCTGTATCATACGGTTTCCATGCTGCGCACTTCCAAGGCTCTGCTGGATGTCTACCAGGATTTAAACAGATCCCTCCTCCTCTGCGGCGTCGTACTGCATGATCTGAGCAAACTGGAAGAAATCAGCAGTACAAACCAGGGTGTCCCCGGGGAATATACGCCTCGCGGCATGCTGCTCGGGCATATTTCCATGGGGATGGAAATGGTCCGCCTGGCAGGTCTTGCCACCCGGATCCCGGAAGAAAAAATACTGCTGCTGCAGCATATGCTTCTTTCTCATCATGAACTTCCCGAATTCGGAAGTCCCCGTCCCCCCATGATACCGGAGGCCGAAGTGCTGCAGGCGGTAGACCGATTGGATGCCCGTCTGTTTGCCATGCGTGAAGCACTGAAAACCACCGAACCCGGTACATTCTCAGACCGTGTCCGTTCCATGGACGGCCGGAGACTCTATAAGCCGCTTCCCGACTTAATGGCCTCCCAGGTAACAATGGAAGAAACCACAGAGGAAGACAGGGAAGAACCTGCAACACCGCCTCCCGGCATTGCATAGGATGGAATTCCCAGGCCGCAGAAAAACGGCTGATGCTATGTCATTCGTCAAAAAAACAGGACAAGTATGACTGTCCCCTGTATGACCTCAGTCTCAAGAGAAAGGAAGCCTTAACATGCGTTGCGGTTGTCCACAGTGTGGAATCTGGATGGTGCAGTCCGATTCCAATCCTCCCGCCTGTGTCTGTCCGGAGTGCGGGTATCGCTGCAGTGCCTGTATGGGCACCAACAGCGTTCTGAGTCCGGAAGATCTGAAAAAGCTTGGTGAAGATGAGACCGGCTTCCTATATGAAGCGATTGCCCGGGATTTTGACCCGGATCCCGAAGATATCCCGATACCGCCGGATGAAAAGGAGCCGTCGGATCCGTATCCCGTGGATAATTTCTTTCGCGGAAACACGGGAAAACCCCAGAACAGGAAAAAAACATAACTGAGCAGGTTCACTGCTCAGTTTTCTGCTTTTCGGAAACAGAGGTACTGTATGGATATTCACCTATATTATCAGGAATACGGTTCAGGATACCCGTTGATCCTCCTGCATGGGAACGGGGGAAGCAGTGATTATTTTTCGGAACAGTTCCAGCCCTTTTCCTCCGTTCGTCATGTGATTGCGCCGGATACCCGGGGACACGGCAGGACGCCGCGGGGAAACAAGCCGTTTACCACCCGGCAGTTTGCGCAGGACCTGGAGGAATTCATGGAGGAACTCGGCATCGCTAAAGCAGATCTTCTCGGCTTTTCCGACGGTGCCAATATTGCCATGGTTTTTGCGCTCCGTTATCCCGGCCGCGTCCGGAAGCTGGTACTGGACGGAGGCAATATCCGCCCGTTCGGCGTAAAAGCAAGGTATCAGCTTCGGATTGAACTGGCCTGTCTGAAAGCGGAATTCGCAGCCCGGAAAAACCCCGCAGTTGTTCCGAAGGCAGAAATGCTGGGGATCATGGTGCATGATTTTACCACAACACCGCAGGATCTTGCCCGGATCCGGATTCCTACCCTAGTCATAGCCGGAACCCATGACATGATCCGGAAAAGCCATACCCGGCTGATCGCCTCCTCTATCCCCGGAGCCTCTTTGCTCCTGATTCCCGGGGATCACGGCGTGGCAGCCGGGAATCCGGAAGCCTTCAATAAAGCCGTTCTTGATTTCCTGGAATAATCCATCGTTCCCTCCCTGCCGTTTATTTCGGCAGGGACGTTTTCTTCCCGAAAAAAAGTTGGCGAAACGCTTTCCGCGTTGTATGATAGACTGGTAGATGTATGGAATACGGAGGAAAGAGACACCGATGATCAAAAAGCTGATCCGCCAGATGCTGCCGGCACAGATTTTTTCGGCGCTGACAGTTTCCCTATGCCTGTTGATAGACAGTATCATCACCGGCCGGTTCCTCGGCACAAAAGCCCTTGCCGCCTATCAGCTCGCCAATCCAATCCTGCTGGTGATCGGGGCAATCGGCAGCATGCTCGCCGCCGGCATCCAGGTGGCCTGCAGCAGATCCCTGGGACGCGGTTCGCAGGAGGAAACGAATGCCGGGTATTCTTCTTCCATTGTCCTGACCTTCGGGATTTCATTTACGCTCCTCCTCCTGGTGCTGCTCTTCCGCGGGCCTCTTGCCACAGTCATGGGGGCCGGAACCGAGGGAGAACTGTATGATCAGACAAAGAGTTACCTCGCCGGCTTCATCATCGGGGCTCCCGCTTCCATGGGTGCGCTGATCCTGGTTCCGTTTATGCAGATGGCAGGACAGAGCGGGCTTCTGGTCTGCGCAGTCCTGGGAATGACTGTCACGGATATCGGGCTGGACCTTCTCAACGTCCTGGTCTTCCACGGCGGTATGTTCGGAATGGGACTGGCCTCTTCCCTGAGCTATTATGTCGCCCTGATTATCGGTGCATTTTATTTCCTTTCCAAAAAATGCGTATTCCGTTTTTCCCTGCGTCTCGTCACGGGAAGAAAGATTTCCGAATTGTTCCGCAGCGGGATCCCCACCGTCTTCAACATGGCCTCTTCCGTTGTATTCATCTTCCTGATGAATAAAATCCTCCTGAGTATCCGGGGGGATGAAGCGGTTACCGCATTTTCCGTCATCAATACGATCGGAAATTCCAGCAACTGCATTACAACGGGCGTAGGCGGGGTTTCCCTCACATTGGCCGGCATCTTTTTCAACGAAGAGGACCGCTCCGGCCTGAAGGAACAGCTCCGGCTCCTGTGCACCCACTCCGTGATCCTCGGACTGGCTGTCGGCATCCTTCTCCTCCTGTTCAGCCCGCTGCTTGCCCGCCTTTTCATTACCGAACCGGGACCCAGCATGGATATGGCTGTCCTGGGGGTTCGGATCTATGCCGCCGGTTTGATCCCCTGCTGCATCACCGGCATCCTGAAAAATTATTACCAGGCTACCGGACGTGTGCTTCTGACTGAAGGCATCTCCATAATCGAGTGTGCACTGTTTCCCACCCTGGCGGCCTTTATCCTGGGCCGGGTATGGGGAACCACCGGAATCTGGCTGTATTTTGTAGCGGCAGAGCTGCTGACTCTGGCATCCATCTCCCTGTACGTTTATCTGAAGACAAAATCCTCTCCTTTGAAAAGCAATGCCGTATTGCTGCTTGACCGCAGTTTCGGGGTTCCTGCAGAGCGGCTGCTGGAAACGGATATTCATAGAATTGATGAAGTGACCTCCGTAGCCGAACAGGCAGAACAGTTCTGCCTCACGCATGGGCAGAGCCCGCGCATCAGCAACCATATCGCCCTTTGTGTGGAGGAAATGGCCGGCAACACCATACTGCACGGTTTTGTCAAGGACAATAAGCCGCATCACCTGTCCGTCCGCCTTCTGGAGAAGGAAGACCACCTGATCCTCCGCTTCCGGGATGACTGCCGTGCCTTTGACCCTGTCCATTATGTTCCGAATGAAGGAAAAGATGCCCTGGGGATCCGCCTGGTTCGGGCCATTGCCGAGGATGCTCAATATACCTATTCCCTGAGCATGAACAACCTGATGCTTCGTCTTCCGGCAGACCGGACGGATTCCGAAGCACAGGAAGAAAAGGGGTAAAGCGGGATGCCTGACGAAAAGGCCTTATTTATCAATGAAACAATGCCTGACGGGAAACTGTATGAACAGTTCTACCGCAGGCTGATGTTTAAAAGGAATCGGGAAGCCCTGATCCTTGCCCTGATTCTTTTTCTCCTTCTGCTGGTTCTTGTGCTTCCCCGTGCACTGGCCGGGCGTCCCCCGCTGGACACGGGAAACCTTCTGCCTTTTTTGATTATTCTGTTTTCCGGCATGCTCCTTCTTTTCGCCTTTTCCGGCCTGCCGGCAATCCTCAGCCGGAAAATCATGAAGAAGCAAAGGGAAGTCTCCGGCGGTCTGCCGGTTCTTCTGGAGACGGAGTTTTTCACGGATCATGCCGTGTTCCGCAGTTCCATCGGCAATAAAACCACTGATTTCCCGTATTCGGATTTCCTGCGCATGACAGAAACAGAAGACCTGTTCCTTGTGCAGACCAAAAACAAACAGACGCTCCTGTTTTCCAAATCCGGGTTTTCCCACGGGGATCCGGATTCATTCCGGGATTTCCTCTCCGAAAAAATCTGAACTATGTCCATTCCCGCAAAGGAGTCCATTTATGCGCACACTGATCGTGATTGACGGAAACAGCCTGATGTACCGTGCTTTTTATGCCCTGCCGCTTCTGACCCACGGGGACACCTATACCAATGCGGTATACGGCTTTCTGAACATGCTGTGGCGCATGGCAAAGGATTACCGTCCGACACATCTTGCTGTGGCACTGGATATGCACGGTCCCACATTCCGTCATGCCAAATTTGCCGATTACAAGGGCGGCCGCAAGGCTACCCCGGAAGAACTCCGGCCCCAGTTTGACCTGCTCCGCCAACTGCTGACCGATATGGGGATTACCTTCTGCCAGCTCAGTCCCTATGAAGCGGACGACATTCTGGGTACGTTGTCACGCGAAGCAGAAGAAGCCGGGGACCAGACTTATCTGGTTACCGGGGATAAAGATGCCCTGCAGCTGGTAGATACACACACCACAGTTCTTTTCACCCGGAAAGGATTAAGCCAGGTGGATGTCATGACCCCGGAAAGCATGCCGGAATTGTACGGGGTTGGAGCTGACCTGGTTACAGACCTGAAAGGCCTGATGGGGGACTCCTCGGACAATCTGCCCGGTGTACCGGGTATCGGGGAAAAAACCGCACTGAAGCTGCTTGCGGAGTACGGGTCTCTCCGCGGGATTTATGACAACCTGGATTCGATCAAGGGAAAACTGAAGGAGAAGCTGGAAACCGGCAAGGAAAGTGCTTTCCTGTGCCAGGAAATCGCAACCATTGACCGTCATGTCCCTCTGGATACCCACGTGGAGGATTGCGTCCTCCCACCGCTGGATACCGCGAAAAACCTTCAGGTCCTTCGTACCTATGGGTTTGAGACACTTTCCAAACGTGTTGAAAAAGCGCTCCAGGAGAATGGCACAGAACCGGTTCCGGAAGCTCTGGCTACCGAAAATGCGGAACATGTATTCACGGAACCTTTTTCCGTTTCCGATCCTTCATCCTCCCTTCCTTTCTCCGCCGTTCCCGTCTGGAAGGAAGAATCTGTCATCACGGATCCGGGAACGCTGTCTGCGCTTCTTGGAGATAAAGCAGGAATGAAAGCCGCCCTTTCCGGAAGCCATGACGCCTTTTCCCTGGCATTTGAGGACGGAACAGTCCTTTCCCTGCCTTTGAAAATCGACCTCCTGTCGGAAGGGTTCGATCCTGCAGATCTTTTTTCCCTGCTCAGGCCTGTCCTGCAGGGCAGCGCTCCCCTTCTGCTGCTGGATGTCAAAGCCTGGAGACATTCCGCCGGGAACGCCGGTCTTTCCATCAAGGCTCCCTGCCAGGATGTTTCCCTCATGGCTTACCTGAACAACAGCCTTCGTACAGATTATTCCCTCTCTTCCCTGAAGGAAGAAATGCAGATCACGATCGGGAATGACGCCGCAGCTTTATGGGAACTGGGAATCCGGCATGCCGTTCAGATGCGGGAAAACGGGGTACTGTCCCTGTATCAGACAATCGAGCTCCCTCTGGAAAAAGTTCTCTTTTCCATGGAACAGGAGGGATTCCATCTGGATTCCGCTACCCTCAGTGCCCTGGGAAAAGATATGGCCGGGCAGATTTCCCGTCTGGCCGAAGAAATCTACGCTCTCGCCGGTGAAGAGTTCAACATCCTCTCTCCCAAGCAGCTGGGAATGATCCTGTTTGAAAAACTCGGTCTCCCGGCCGGCCGTAAAACCCGTACCGGGTATTCCACCGATGCAGATACGTTGGAAGCGCTTTCCGAATCCCATCCCATTGCCGATAAAATTCTGGAATACCGGACACTGACCAAGCTGAAGTCCACCTATATCGATGCCCTCCCTCCCATGATGGATAAAGAAGGGTTTATCCATACGACTTTCAAACAGACCGTCACCTCGACCGGCAGGATTTCCTCTGCAGATCCCAACCTGCAGAACATCCCGGTCCGTTCCTCCCTGGGACGCGAAATCCGGAAAGCCTTTATTCCCCGTGACCGGGAGCATATCCTGCTGGATGCTGACTATTCCCAGATTGAGCTCCGTGTTCTGGCACATATGTCCGGGGACCCTGCCATGTGTGACGCATTCCTGTCCGGACAGGATATTCATACCCGGACCGCTTCCGAAGTATTCGGGGTGCCGATGCAGGATGTTACCCCGGAACTGCGTGCCCGTGCCAAAGCAGTCAATTTCGGCATTGTCTATGGGATCTCCGATTTCGGGCTGTCCCGGAACAGCGGCATCAGCCGCCGGGAAGCACACGACTTCATCCGGCGTTATTTCGAACGTTATCCGGATGTAAGGCGTTATATGGATACCTGCATCGCTACAGGGCAGACGCAGGGATATGTGCAGACACTTTTCGGACGCCGCCGTCCCCTGCCGGAAATGGAATCTTCCAACCGTGTACGCCGTGCCTTCGGGGAACGCGTGGCTATGAATACCCCCATTCAGGGAACCGCTGCCGATATCATCAAGATTGCCATGGTTCGTGTTTATGACGCCTTGCAAAAAGGCGGTTATCAGGCACGACTGATCCTGCAGGTACACGATGAACTGCTCATTGATTGTCCCTTGTCCGAGGCAGATGCTGTCAGCGAGCTCCTCCGGACAACCATGGAAAACGCAATTGCACTGAAAGTCCCCCTGGAGGCTTCCGTACAAAGAGGAGATACCTGGTATGCAGCCAAATAACGGATACATTATCGGGCTGACCGGGACTATCGGTTCCGGAAAAAGCACGGTTTCTGCCTATCTTCGGGAGCAGGGCGTACGAATCGCCGATGCCGACGCCATTTCCCGTACCACCCTGCAGAAGGGAGAAGAAGGCTATTCCCGGTGCGTGGACCTGTTCGGGCTTTCCATCCTGCTTCCCGACGGGGAAATCAACCGGAAAAAGCTGGCCGCAATTGTTTTCTCGGATGAGGAGGCCCGCGGAAAGCTGAACGGGATCGTCCATCCCCTTGTCCTTGCCGAAATGCAAAGACAAACGCAAAGCGCTTTCCTTGAAGGGGAGCCTCTGGTCATCTGGGATGTACCGCTGCTGTTTGAAAGTGGAATGCATATTCTCTGCACGGAAACCTGGCTGGTTTACTGTACGGAAGAGACCAGCATCCGGCGTTTGCTTCTCCGGGACGGCATGACCCGGGAAGAAGCCATACGCAGAATCCGCAGCCAGATGGATACGGAAACGAAAATGAAACTTGCTGACCGGCTCCTGCCCAATGACGGTACGCTCTGTCAGTTATACAGCCGCTGCCGTTTTCTGTGGCAGGAAGCGCTCCTTAGAATCAAATCAGGAATCGGACAGTAACCATGAAAGGGGAAAAGCTATGTCCGGGAAGAAAAAGAAGCGAAGAAGAAACAGACATTTATCCCGGGGATGGAAAATCTTTCTGCTTCTCCTGGCCGGATCCCTCCTGCTTTCGGCCTTTATCTTCTCGATTCTCCGCTGGAACAGTATTGAGCGGGACAAACGCATGAAAAGGAATTACCCCCTCTTATATCAGCAGGATCTTCTTGCCGTCAGTGAAAAAAACGGCTTGGATCCCTACCTTGTTGCTGCTGTCATTCATACAGAAAGCACCTTCCGCAAGGACGCCGTCAGCCCTGTCGGTGCCGTAGGCTTGATGCAGATTCTCCCGGATACCGGCGCATGGCTCTGGACCAAATTCTCCTTTCCCGAATCCTATGATCCTGCTGTCCTTACCGATCCCAGAACCAATATGGAACTCGGCTGCTGGTATCTTCGTTACCTTCTGAACCGATATGACGGCCATCTGACAGAAGCCCTGACGGCCTATAATGCCGGCCAGGGCACTGTGGATAAATGGCTTCAGGATGATCAATATTCCCAGGATGGGAAAACCCTGTCCGTAATTCCCGGAAACAATGCCGCATCCTATGCGGGAAAGGTTTTATCCGCTTATGAGATCTACCAAACATATTATCAGGATATTCTTGGCCCTGTGCCTGTTCCTGACTAGTATTCTGACCGCTTGCCGGAATTCTTCCGACATTTGGAACGATGCCTCTTCTCTGCCTACTCCTACTCCCGTAAAGGTTTTGTCCGACCAAATTACCATGATCCTGCACGATGATCAAAGCAGCTATGATCCAACCCTGAAAGTCGGGGAAGAAATGCAGGGTCTGCTTTCCCTGTCCATTGAATCTCTCTTCTCTCTGGATGACCAGCAGCGTCCGACTCCTTCTCTCTGTGTGGATTATCAGACAACAGAAGAAAGCATGGAATGGACCTTCCGGATCCGGCAGGATATCCGCTTCCACGACGGGACTCCGCTCACCGCCAAGCAGATTGTATCCTGTCTGGAAGAACTGCAGGAATCAGATGCCTGGAACTGGATCTTCCGTTACATTGCTTCATATGAAGCAGAGGAAGAATATGTGCTGAAAATCCGCGCACACGAAGGATATAACGGATATCCCCTGCTCTATGCCATGACATTTCCCGTTTACCTGCGCGGAGACCATATCTACGGAACCGGGCCCTACCGTCTGGTAGAATATGTGAAGGGGTCCCGGATGATTCTGGAACGGAACGATAACTGGTGGCGGCTCCTGCCGACAATCCGGCGGATTACTGCCCTGGTGATTTCCGATTTTAACCGTGCCCAGAATTACCTGTCCGAGGGGCATGCACAGCTGGCCTATCAAAGTGAGATCGTATTTACCGGCCCGAAAACCAACGCTCTGCATTCCCGGGCTTATCTGACCTCCGAAATGGAATATCTGAGCATCAACACACGGTCTTCCGTGCTGTCTTCTCTGGCTATGCGAAAAGCCATTGCTTACATTCTGAACCGCGATGATCTGATCTCCACCGTTTATCAGGGCCAGGCAGTCGGTATTCAAGCCCCGGTTGCCCCGGACAGCTTTGCCGGCACCGGTCTCCAGTTCAGTTACGACCGCAATTCCGCTTCTGCCCAGTACCTGTTCAACTTGTCCGGGTGGGTGGACGCGGACCGTGACGGGCTTCTGGAAAAACCGATCCCCGGCTGGACTCCGCCCCCTGCCCAGCCCGCAACCCCTTCCCCGGCACCAACTCCGGATCCTACACCATCCCCTGTCCCAACCGAGGTTCCTCCGGATCAGACACCCGGACCTACCCCTACACCGTCCCCCACGCCCCGTACCGGGGATCCGCAGCGGGGAGATGAAGACTATTATCCGTTTATTTATGACGGGACGAACATCCCCGAACGTCTTTGGGGAATCCTGGCCCCCGACGCTTTGACAGACAATAAAAAGAAAGCCCCGGACGGATATGAGCGCCTCCATCTGACCCTGGTCACATCTGCTGACAACGTTTTACGAAGGGCATGTGCACTGCGGATCAGCGAACAATGGAATCGGATCGGCATAGAAGTGGAAGTAGTGCCTCTCGAAAAGCAGAAGCTCGAGCTTCGCCTGCAGGAAGGTGATTATGACCTCGCCCTGCTGGGATGGGATCTGTCTGTGGACAATAACCTGCGGCCGCTCCTTCACTCAGAAGGCAATTCCAACCATGCCGTCTACCACAGCAATACCATGGACTCCCTCCTGGATAAGGCACGTACCGCGCAGACTGAGAGCAGCTATGCAAAAGCAATGAATGATATCTATACACAGTGCCTGAAAGATCTGCCCATTCTGCCCTTGTTCTTCCTGACACATAAAATGGAATATTCCGATCGGCTGGATAATATTCCGGCTGTTCGTCAAAACAACCTGTTCCGCAACATCAATCAGTGGACGGTTACCCTGCAATAGTATCCGGTCTGAAAAGTCCGGAAAAATATAAACAGTAAAGGAGCCTGAAAATGTCTCACATTCTAGATCTGAAAACCGGTTTGTCCTGCTCCGCGTTCGGAAAGATCGACGAGGAAGTCATGACTTCCTATGCCAAAGCCGGTATCCAATGCTGCGAAGTCTCCCTGGCCAACGAACAGTATGATTCTCTGGATTGGAATGCATTACGCAAAGCTTCCGAAAATACCGGCGTAGAATTGTGGAGTGTACATCTCCCCTTCAGCTATACGATCAATCTGGCACATCCGGAAGCCAGTTTCCGCCATGAATCCATGGAGCTGTTCCTTCGTATCCTGGATGAAGCTGCCAATGCCGGGGTTCATCATGCTGTCGTTCATCCCAGCAGTGAACCGATTTCCGATGATATTCGTCCTTCCCTTATGGAATACAGTGTGGAGAATTGCGCCGTTCTTGCCCGACAGGCTGCCCTGCGCGATATGGTCATCTGTGTGGAGGATCTGCCGCGTACCTGTCTGGGAAACTGCTCCGAAGAAATGAAGGAACTGATCAGCGGCGATCCTGCTTTGCGAATCTGTTTTGATGTCAACCATCTTCTGAAAGAATCCCATAAATCCTTTGTGGATGCTGTTGGGGATAAAATCGTCACCCTTCACCTAAGCGACTATGATTTTCTGGACGAGAAACACCTTCTCCCGGGAGAAGGAAAGATCAACTGGTATGAATTGGCAGACCTTCTTGAACAAATCGATTACAAAGGCCCCTTCCTGTTTGAGTGCGGATTCCTCTCCGTCGGCAGAAGAAGTGCCCTTCCGACCTACACGCCTGAAGTCTATAGAACCATTCAGAACCAGATCGGAAAACGTATCCCATTAACAGGATGGAAAACTGCCGAATAGAACCCAAATATCTTCTTGGGGTTAGAGATAGTACTTCTTGAATAAGAGCCATTGAAGTTCCGGGTGTCCCGAAACTCCAATGGCTCTCTTTGATATATCTATTAGCCGCTCCTCAGCAACCCGAAATTCGGATTTGAAAAATGGTGTACCTCAGATTATTTCTGCAGTACACCACTTTGTTTATGTCACGATGAAGAATCGCAATCCAGCGCTTAGAGCGGGCATAACTACCACGGGAGGGAAATCCCCTGCCGGGTGCTCATCCTAGAAATATTAGTCGCATGAAATCGTTCTCAACGTACGGAAAGCAAGCAGCTCATTCCCTGTCCAAACCCCCAGGGGAAATTCCCGAAATCCTCTGTTGTCCTCATCCCGGCTTTGCGGCTTGCAGTTACCCGGCAATCACATCAAGCTTCAATTCTGCGTTAATCCCGGAATACAGCTTAACCTCTGCCTTTGCAGGTCCCAGGTTCTTAATCGGGGAAGGAATCGAAACCTTGCGTTTGTCTATGGACATCCCGAACTGTTCGTTCAATGCATCCACTATTTCCTGATTAGTAACGGAACCGAACAGTCTTCCGTTTTCCCCGGCACGTACTGCAACCTTTACCGTTATTTTCTTCAATTCTTCCTGCATTCGCAGCGCTTCCTGCCTTTCCAGTTCCTTCCTGTGATCTGCAGCTTCCTGCGCCCGACGGATTGCATTCAGATTGTTCGGTGTGGCTTCGACCGCCAGCTTCTTGGGAAACAGGAAATTGCGCGCATACCCATCACTGACTGTAACAATCGTATCCTTCGTCCCCGTTCTTTTTACATCCTGTGTCAAAATAACCTTCATTTTATCTTTTCCTTTCTGCCGTGTGCCGAAAACATTCCCTGCTGCTTATGCATTGTTTTATTGCCGGTCCGGATCATGGTGATCCCTGTCTTTTTTCTCCTGATCCTCCTCGGAATTATCCTGACTTCCGCGGCGCATCACCAGGAAGGCGGGACGACCAATTCCGCGCAGGTAAAAAGACTGTTCCACAAGCCCCAACAGGAAGAATAAGAACCGGAAAAGCATCAACCCGATGATTGCCAATACCGCCTGCCATAGAAAGGACACTTTCCGTCTCTGCAGGAAAAAGCATAAGACACTGACTCCCTGCAACGCATAGAGAACAATGATCCCTGTCCAGATTGCATTAAAAATGATATAGCTGACCACGTTCGTCAGATATAGAACAAACAGGACAGCCGTTCCAGCCAGAAGCAAAAAGCTCAGGCTTGGAGGAATCCGAAGCATAAAATGTGGGGGAAGGATCGTCTCCGAATGCTGTCCAACCCGTTTCCAGAAGGCCATATGCACCGCCAGAAAAATCCCGGGAATGCCGGAATACAATGCAGCGGTCAGCATGGCCGCCGGAGCCTGCGCCGCATATGTCTCTTCCAGCATGGAAAGCAGGGAACAGAATACTTCCTTCAAGATTTCTCCGGATAAAGCCTGTCCCGGGATATACCCGGCCGGAGCGGTCAGATATCCATTGTCCAACAAAGTTGAAAGGATCGGCCCATACGGTTCCAGCGCCGCCGCAGGCAGCACATCCCGAACGGCTGAAACCAGTGCGTCTACAAAATCCTTAATCGGAGTAGACTGTACCAGTATCTGATACAGAAGCAGTGCCGCGACCTGACCGAGAAGGGAAGCGATCGTGCCTGTCATGATCAGACGCACAAAAGGTTTTCCGCTGCGGATCATCCAGCTCGTTACAAATGCCGGCACACACACCATGACCAGGTAAAGGATGCCCATCAGCGGAGACAGGAACATACTCCCCATCAGCACAGCTGCCAAAGCTGCCGTCATAAAAGCGGATATTCCAAAACGCAGCTGCAAGGTCATCATCGTTATCGTTCCGACAATGATCAAGATGGGATACAGAAGAAGCAGGGAGGGCAGCACTGTCAGGAAAAAGCCCAGCACCAGTCCACAGATCAGCCCTGTCAGGATCCCCTTCCATCCGCCCTTTTGTGTTACGGATCTCTGCACACTCGTTCCTCCTTTCTGTTTTTCCATTGTATCTGTCTATGAATGGACTGTCAATGTACCCAGACACTCCTTCCATGCCGATACAATTAGCATCTCAGTTAGATCCCGGCATCTTTTTTCAGACTATCGTCTGCCTTCCTTGTCAATCTGGCGACCTTCTGTAATGAACAAAAAGGTATACTGCATACATGAGGCGACCTCCAATCGTCAGATTCTTGGTCTAACTTTTGGAGGTCGGATCATACAATCAGAAGCAGTATACCTTTTACAAAACCTTGGATAGTTTTGTGAATACAAAGTCAAACAGATTTACTCACGATACACAAAACAGACGAACACCATTCTCTACAGCAGTCTCTTGTGCGTATTGATCATCTCATAGAATTCCTCATCTGCCCGGATCAGCATTTCTTCCAATTCCCCGTCACCCATCACGGTGTTTCTGCCGTCCGCATATTCCGCATCCACCATATCCTTCAGTTTCTGGATCACAGGATGACGTTTGTCGATTCGGCGGTCTCCCTTCAGATCAAAGAATCCGTTGACCCAGTGTGCAATCCCGGCAAGGCCACAATGACTGTCCACTGCAACAGTCGCAGGACGTCCCAGGATAGCATCTGTATCGAAGATATTGTATATCTCTTCATCCTTGAGCAGCCCATCCGCATGGATACCGGCACGGGTTACATTGAAATTACGGCCAACAAAAGGCGTACGCGGGGGAATCCCATATCCGATCTCATGTTCAAAATACTCTGCAATCTCCGTAATAACCTTGAAGTCCATTCCATCATCGGTCCCACGGAGGGATGCGTACTCAATTGCCATAGCCTCGAGCGGACAGTTTCCGGTCCTTTCCCCAATCCCCATCAAGGCACAGTTCACGGAAGAACAGCCGTACAGCCAAGCAGCATCCGCATTGGTAACCACTTTGTAGAAATCATTATGCCCGTGCCACTCCAACAGATTGGACGGCATATCCGCATAATGACGCAACCCATACATGATTCCGGGAACAGAACGGGGCATCGCTACCCCAGGGAAGGAAACCCCCAGTCCCAGGGTGTCACATGCACGGATTTTTATGGGAATCCCACTTTCATCCATCAGTTCATGCAATGCCGTAGCAAGGGGCAGGACAAACCCATAAAAATCTGCCCTGGTAATATCCTCGAAATGGCAGCGCGGCCGGATCCCCATACTCAATGCATCCTTGACAATGCCCAAGTACTGGTCCATCGCCTGTGCACGTGTCAAACCCATTTTCTTGAAAATATGATAATCGGAACAGGAAACCAGAATTCCGGTTTCCTTGAGCTGCATATCCTTAACCAGCTGGAAATCCTTCTTCGAAGCACGAATCCAGGAGGTAATCTCCGGAAACGGCAGATTGAGCTCCCGACATTTTTCCACTGCCAGACGGTCTTTTTCGGTATAGATAAAAAACTCTGTCTGACGGACCAATCCTTTTTCCCCGCCAAGCTTGGCAAGCAGCTGATACAAATGGACAATCTGATCCACGGTAAATGGGGATGTAGACTGTTGCCCATCACGGAATGTGGTGTCCGTCAGGAAGATTTCGTCAGGCATATTCAAGGGAACCACCCGATGATTAAACGCGATCTTCGGAACGGTCGAATACGTGAACAGTTCCCGATACAGGTTCGGTTCCTTCACATCCTGTAATTGGTATTTGTAATTTGCCTGTTCAAGAAGATTGGTCTTCTTTTCAAATGTCAACATTTTCTATCCCCTATTTCATCGTTGCACCGGAATTGTCTGAAACCCCCGTTATCGGAGTGCGGCAATAAAATCCCGGATTCGGTCCAGTCCCTTATCAATGTTTTCTATCGATGTTGCATAACTCAGCCGGCAGAATTCCGGGGCATCGAATGCTTTGCCCGGAACGATCGCCACATGTGCGTAGGTAAGAAGCAAATCCGCCAGAGACATACTGTCAGTTATTTCCCGATCCTGATATTTCTTTCCATACAGGCCGCTTACCTTCATCATGACATAGAAAGCGCCTTTGGGTTCAACAGCACTGAGCGGCGGAATATTCGAAATCCTGGTGATAATATGTTTTCTTCGTTTGGCAAATTCCGCCACCATGGCATCCCGTTCCATATGCGGCCCGCGAAGTGCTTCCACGGAAGCATGCTGCGCAATGGAATTGGCATTGGATGTTGCCTGGGATTGGAAACGGGAAATGACGGATGCAATCTGCCGTGCGCTTGCGGTATATCCGATACGCCAACCAGTCATCGCGTATGTTTTGGAAACACCATTGACTACAATAGTCTGCTCCTTGATCTTATCCCCCAGGGATGCAATGGAAACATGCTGCGCACCGTCATAGATGATAAATTCGTAGATCTCATCAGAGATGACGTAGAACGGAGTCTCTACGGCCAACTCCGCAATGCCGGCAAGCTCTTCCCTGGTATAGACATATCCATTCGGATTATTCGGGGAGTTCAGGATCAGGGCTTTCGTTTTGGGTGTAATAAACCCACGGATCTCTTCTGCTGTTACCTTAAAACCGTTTTCTTCCCTGCCGGGAACAAAAACAGGGATCCCACCGGCCATCTTTGTCAATTCCGGATAACTGACCCAGCACGGAGACGGGATCAATACCTCATCACCCGGATCAATCAGAACCTGCAGACAATTAAACAGAGCATGCTTAGCTCCGTTGGAAACCACTATATCCTGGGGAGCATAAACAAGACCGTTGTCCTTTTCCAATTTCTCACAGATAGCCTTACGGAGTACTTCCTCTCCAGGTACCGGCGTATAAACCGTTTTTCCTGCTTCCATTGCGGCCACAGCTGCTTTGCGTATGTTCAGCGGTGTCGGAAAATCCGGTTCTCCGGCTCCGAAACTGACGACATCGATCCCCTGCGCCTTCATTTCTTTTGCTTTCGTATCAATCTGCAGTGTTACCGATCCCTGTACCGCAAGTGCACGTTTTGAAAGTTGCACTTTTCTGTCCTCCTGTGATTTTCCCACATTTTCCCGCCTGTTCAGCGGATAGCATATTGTATTATATGCTATGTTCATTTTCCATGCAACTCCTACCTTATTTTTTTACAAAAATGCATCATTCTCTTTCCTTTCCTGCAGGAATCTTGTTTGCTTCCTCGAGAATTTGCTTCGCATAAATGCAAACACATCTTGGAAAATGCATTCTTTCATGCAGTTTTATTGCACATCTTGATCTTTCTCCAGATTGGATTTTCGCCAAGCCCAAACAATGCCGCTCATTCCAATATGCTCTTAACTGATTTTTTATGTTGAAATTATCGATTCGTGCTATAATAAGGAACATCTAATCAGAATAGGAGTCTTTTCCATGGAAACCTTACAGCTATATCAACTGTTTTCTGACATGCCGCAGCAGGATTGCCCCGTCCATGTCAGCGGATGGGTTCGCACCCTGCGTTCCTCCAAATCCTTTGGATTTATTGAACTGAATGATGGCAGCTGTTTTAAGAACGTACAGATCGTAATCGAAGAAGGGCGGCTTCCCAACTATGCAGAGGCTTCCAAGCTTACCTTGGGAACTGCAATTGAAGTCGAGGGCATGCTGACCTTAACGCCCGAAATGAAGCAGCCTTTTGAAATCAAAGCAGATAAACTCGAGATCCTCGGTGAATGTCCCGCAGATTTCCCGTTACAGAAAAAGCGGCATTCTTTTGAATATCTGCGTACGATCGCACACCTGCGTCCGCGTACCAATACCTTTGCCGCTGTATTCCGGATCCGCTCCCTGGCTGCACATGCAATCCATTGTTTCTTCCAGGACCGTGACTTTGTCTATGTACATGCGCCCCTGATCACCGGCTCTGACGCAGAAGGAGCAGGTGAGATGTTCCGTGTGACTACACTGGACGCTGATAACCCGCCTCGTCTTGCGGACGGAAAAGTTGATATGAGTCAGGATTTCTTCGGGAAGAGCACGAACCTCACTGTATCCGGACAGCTGAATGTGGAATGCTTCGCGATGGCGCTGCGCAATGTTTATACCTTTGGACCTACTTTCCGTGCTGAAAACAGCAATACCCCCCGCCACGCTGCTGAATTTTGGATGATCGAACCGGAAATCGCCTTTGCAGACCTGAAAGATGATATGCAGCTGGCACAGGATATGGTGCAGTATGTCATCCGGTATGTCCTGGAACATGCCCCTGATGAATTGGATTTCCTGAATCGATTTGTCGATAAAGGGCTTCTGGAACGACTGCAGCAGGTCGCAAACGCCGAGTTTTCTCATGTCACCTATACGGATGCAATTGAGCTTCTGCAAAAATCCGGAGAATCCTTTGCTTATCCCGTATACTGGGGCTGCGATCTCCAGACAGAGCATGAACGGTATTTGACCGAGAAGATCTTCGGACAGCCTGTATTTGTTACAGATTATCCCAAGGAAATCAAAGCATTCTACATGCGTATGAACGATGATAACAAAACCGTCGCTGCCATGGATATGCTGGTTCCCGGTATCGGGGAACTGATCGGCGGCAGTCAGCGCGAAGAGAGGTATGACCGCCTGCTCAGCCGTATAGAGGAAATGGGAATGAACCAGGATAACTATTGGTGGTATCTGGAACTGCGTAAATTCGGCGGTGTCAAACATGCCGGATTTGGCATCGGATTCGAACGCCTCATCATGTATCTTACCGGTATGAACAACATCCGGGATGTTCTTCCCTTCCCGAGAACGGTCAATAACGCAGAGTTTTAGGTGCAGCTGATCAACCCTTTATACTCTACGCTGTTCCAAATTTCGCATTTTTGGGAAAATGGAGGAAACGGGTTATCGATATCAGTGCACGCCGGAACAGACTTCATCTATACTATGGGTCTGTTAGTGATACACAGCGTGATCAACAGAATGACTGTAGATGAAATCAATACAAACAGAATTTGTAACTAGTTCCAGAATGTGTGGGAAAAAACTGAAAAACGCAAGAAGCTATCATCGGCCTTCTATGAAAAAAACCATAGAAGGCCGGTTGCTTCTTTTCTATTTACAGACTTTTTTCACACACTCAAAACAAGGATAAAGTACCCATACGGTAGCTTGACAACCAGTGTCAGAAAAGCACCGCAGTCCAAATGGTGAATCCTAACAAAGCGTTGCATATTGGAAACCGGATTACTGCAGCAAACACAGCAATCCGGTTTCTGAGAACAGATAAATCCATTTATTGGAATTTCGGATATTATCCTTACACTTTCCCCTTTTCTTGTCTATACAAACAAAATGCTATCTGCGTCCGGGTTATCCCAGATCAGACCCACATAACGGTCCCCGGTTCTCATTATTCAGTCAACAGTTTCTTTCGTTTCCAGAATCCACCGTAGAAGTAGACCAGATTGATGATACATGGGGCAATTCGCGGAATCGCATTCCCATAGAAATATCCGTACACTCCCATGTGGAATACCTGAGCAAACAGGATACTCAGCCCGATGCGCAGGACCACGCCGTCCAGCACCCCCGTGACAAATCCCAGACTCGCATTTCCGGAACCGGTAACCATGGCTCCGTACGGTCCCATGATAGCAGAAAGTACAAAAGCGATAATCGTAATATGCATGAACTCGATACCGAGTTCGATGACCTCCGGCTCCCGGGAAAAGATAGCGAATATTTTGTCCGGAATCAGCAATGCCAGAGCCACATTCAATACCATCATCGTCAGCGCAACCGCCAGGGAGGTATAGACCACCTTTTTTGCACGTTCCGGTTTGCGTGCACCCAGATTCTGGGCGATCATCGAAGCAGCGCCTGCATCCACGCTGTTCGTTACAATGTTGGTAAAGCGTGTAACCTTGTTCCCGACACTGTTGGTGGCGGATGCAACCACACCGTACAGGTTGATCTGGCTGGAACAGTACAGCAGCGATACATTGATCAGGGCCGTCTGTGCCGCACGCGGGATTCCCAACCGGACAATTACTTTCAGCGCTTCCTTATGGATACGGAAACTGGATCGTTTGAATTCAAACCCGATCTGTTCCTGATGCCGGTACATGTAGATCACCGAAGCCAGGAAGGAAATCAACTGCGCTGCCACTGTCGCAATAGCAGTTCCCAGCGATTTCATATCCAGAACAGCCACAAAGAACAGGTCCATAATGATATTGCTCACCGCGGCAACGGATACAAAGAGGAGCGGTTTCCTGCTCTCCCCCATCCCGCGCATGATGGAGCAGACTGCATTATATCCGAATACAAACGGCATACCGATCGACGTTACGACCATATAATCCTGCGCCTGTGCAAACGCCTCCTGCGGCGTATTGAGCATTTTCAGGAAAGGCGCGGAAAAGACAACCCCCAGCGCCCCGCAGGCCACACTGATGCCCATCATCAGTGTCAGGAGGGTGCCCATGGCGTTATGCAGCTTTTCACGGTTCCTCGCGCCCGACAACTGGGCAATGTATACCTCGCCGGCTGCCGAAAAGCCGATGCTGAGCATTGTCAGAAGATTCGCAAGATCTCCGCCGGTGGAGGTCCCGACAGTCCCTTCCTTCCCGGCAAACTGCCCGATGATGATCAGGTCTACGGTATTGTACAGCTGCTGCACGATATTGGTCAGCAGGATCGGGATCGCAAAAATCAGCAGGGTTTTGATGATATTTCCCTGCGTCAGGTCCCGTCCCACACGTCTTTTCCCGGTTCCGTCCATTTCTTCCAGTCTCCACTATACTCCCCCGGCTGCTGCATACGGTTTTTTCTGAGAGAGGGCCGTATGAGGCGCCGGGATTCGTTTTTTCTTTTTCTTTTCTATTAGATACCCTCTTGATCCGCCTGTCAACGTACGTCAACCGATCGCCGTTATCCGTCCGGAGCAGCTGCCGTTCCGGTACCGGCACAGGGCAGGATAGGTTTTCCTGTCCAAACAAACAGAATAGGGAATGGTACGATCCAAAATCATACCATTCCCTTGGATCAGCCGATCACTGTCCCCTGCCGCGGATCTCCAACCGGCAAGGACTTCGAATCAGAATGTATCCGCATATCCGGCGGCTTTCAGGTTGTCCGCAGCCAGCTTCATTCCGTCATAGGGATCTACCCCGAAGAAATTGGAAACTTCAATAATGAAATACTCGTTTCCGCATTCCATGGCTGTATCACAGAAGCTCTTCACGGGCACGTTGCCCTCGCCCAGGGGGCATCCGACGATGTACTCATCCAGATGCGGGCGGACACCGGGCGCTGTTGCGGGTTTGGGGATTACCTTGATATCTTCAAAGTGGATCAGAGGCATACGTCCCTTAATCAGCTGCATATCCTCCAGCAGGTTCGTTCCGGCATGGGCCGCGCCGAGCACGTCAAATTCATAATTCAGGTGCGGGGCCAGTTCCACAGACCAGGCAAAAGCGGTTTTCCCGTTGTACTTGATAAACTCGGTATCATGGTTATGCATGCACAGTTTGATGCCTTCCTTTTCCAGGCGCAGGCAGATTTCCTCTGTATACTCAAAATACTTTTTCAGGTCTTCAAAGGAAGATATACTGGCAGGCAGTCCCGCATAACGTACATACCTGCACCCAAGCTGTTTACAGAAAGCAACAACCTTATCGAAGTCTTCAGGCAGCCGGTTGGGCACAAAGTTCCTGCGGAAGGGATTGAATCCCCGGAAGGGGCCGGAATAGGAAACGCTCAGCGCGCAGATCTCCACGCCGAAATCATCCCTGGCGCGGCAGAGTTCATTTACCATTTCCTGGTTGCACTCGAAATGTCCGGAGATTTCAATGCTGTTGTATCCGATCTCTTTCACTTTGCGTACAGCTTCATATACGCCGAGGGTATCAATCGCCTCATGGATTACCATAGTCTGCAGAGAAGTTTTGAATTTCGTCATGTTCGTCTCCTCCTATTAATCGCTTTAATTTCTGTACAAATTTGCTTCCCAATTGAAGTCAAATACAACTATATAATAAACGCCGCATCTTTCCCTGTCAAATAGAAATGATAGAATTTTTTGTTCTTTATCCTGATTATTTGTTAGTTTTCTTTCAGATTTGTCGGGAATCCGTTCCCCAACCCTTGTCATTCGCAACTAAAAGGGTTATGATGAAAAAAAAAGAAAGGATCCTTCTAACATGCCGATAACTGTAACTGATGTAAAAACTTTTATCACCGCTCCCGGAAGATGCGACCTGGTGGTTGTCAAGGTAGAGACTTCCGAAGCCGGTCTTTACGGCTACGGGTGTGCTACTTTCACGCAGCGTGCGCTGGCCGTTAAAACCGCTGTGGACGAATACCTCCGTCCCATGATGATCGGCCGTGATGTAGCCAAGATCGAGGACGCCTGGCAGCAGATGTACGGTTCCTCCTACTGGCGCAACGGTCCGGTTCTCAACAATGCCATTTCCGGCGTGGACGAGGCCCTTTGGGATATCAAGGGCAAAATGGCCAACATGCCCGTATATGACCTGATCGGCGGTAAAGTCCGTGAAGGCGCCCGGATCTTCCCCACCGCCCACGGTGCAACGCTGGAAGAACTGGGGGACAATGTGCAGGCCCTTCTGGACCAGGGTTTCCTCCATATCCGGGTTGGGGTCGGCCGTTTCGGTCCCCGCGGAAACTTTGCCGCACCGGCTACCGCACCGGAAGGTTCTCCCGACGGCTTCTATATGGATACCAAACAGGCTTTTGACCAGACGATCGAGATGTTCGACTACCTGCGCAAGCGTTTCGGTTTCAAACCCGAATTCATGATCGACATTCATGAAAAATACTCTCCCACCGAGACCATCAACCTGGCCAAAGCGCTTGAGCCGTACCGTCTGTACTTCCTGGAAGACAGCCTGCAGCCCGAAAACCCCGAATGGTTCCGTAAACTGCGTGCACAGGTGGCTACTCCCCTGGCCATGGGCGAACTGTTCAACAATGTCAACGAATACAAATTCCTGATCACCGAACAGCTGATCGACTTCATGCGCGCCCATATCAGCCAGCTCGGCGGATTCACCCCGGCGCTGAAATTAACTCATTTCTGCGATGCCTATGCGGTAAAAACCATCTGGCACGGCCCCGGTGACCTTTCCCCGGTTGGCATGGCGGCACAGCTCCATCTGGATCTCAACGCTCCCAACTTTGCCTTCCAGGAAAGCGGCCTGAGCTACTCCGATACCATTAAAGAGATGTTCCCCGGCGCTCCGGAAGTCCGCGGATGTTATATGTATGCCAGCGGAAAACCCGGCTGGGGCGTAGAATTCGATGAGGAAATGGCGAAAAAGTTCCCCCCGATCGGATATCACAATCCCGGATTCATGGCCCGTCTGAGTGACGGAACCCCTGTCCGCAGCTGATTGGTTCCTTCCTATTGAAATATGGCTTGCCTGCAGCCGTCCGGAA
>JAFPSR010000065.1 GCA_017413675.1 Clostridia bacterium
AATCCCATAGGGGAAACCCAAAATCTATCTACGTTATACGGAAGAATGAATGGGAATTGGCAAGAACGATTCCCGCAAATTCTTCCCGGTCCGTTTCCTTGATTTCCGCCATGGCGGTAAGGACATAGGAAACATAGGCGGGTTCATTCCGTTTCCCGCGGTAAGGTACCGGTGTCATATACGGACAGTCCGTTTCGACCATCAGCCGGTCGGATGGGGTAAAGGCGCAGGTTTCCCTTGGACCTTTTGCATTCTTGAAGGTCAGCATTCCTGTAAAGGAAAGCATGAATCCCATATCCAGATAGATTTTGGCAATCTCCCTGCTCGCGGAACAGCAATGCACGACACAGGAAGGAACTTGTCCGTGCAGGGATTTTAACAGGTCCACTGTATCCCCATGGGCATCCCGGATGTGCAGGATGACGGGGATGTCCTTTTCGTAGGCAAAAACAAGCTGTTTTTCGAACCATTCCTTTTGGGTAGGGCGGTCGGAAAAATCATAATAGTAATCCAGACCGATTTCCCCCCAGGCCTTCACTTTCGGATCGGAAAGCATATCCTGAAGACGGGAAAAATCCTCTTCCGTTGCTTTCCCGGCTTCGTGTGGGTGTATCCCGATGGCAGCGTACAGGTTGGAAAAACGGCCGGACAGCTGCAGGGCACGCAGGCTGGTATCCAGATCCGTCCCGACAACCATCGCTTCCTGAACATCCTGTTCCTGCATGCGCATTAGGATTTCCGGGATATCTTCTCGGAAAGCATCTTCCTGCAGATGGGTATGTGTATCGAAAAGCATTTTTTCTCCTTACGGGGCAATCATTTCCTTGCACAGGTCATAACGTACCTGGCCCTGTCCGGCGTCAACCTCGACCATAACGCAGACCAGACGGGAATAGGGTTCTTCGACAAAGGCAATGATCCAGGCGATTTCACGGCGTTTGTCGTTGCCGATTTCAGCGGTACCGGTCTTGGCGCGGATTTCCAGATTCCCGATCTGTATGGTCCGGGCGCTGCCGTCCGTCACGACACCGCGCAGCATCGGAAGCAGGGTGTCAATGGAAGAAGTATCGATCACTTTTTCCCGGGCAACTTTCCGCCCGAATTCGGATATTGTCTTGTAATTCAGCCCGTCCGTCTGTTTGATTGCGGAAACGACATAGGGGGATAAGACATCCCCGTCATTGACAAAGGCAGTATACAGGGACGCCATCTGTAAGGGGGTAATCAGGACCTCGCCCTGGCCGTATCCGGTATCGGCAAGCAGTCTCGGATTTTTGTTTTTTTCCTGGTTATAGATACTCGAACGGGCAATCCCGACATCAAAGGAGAATGTCGATCCGAAGCCCAGGTTTTTCATGAAGGATTCCACCAAGTCCCAGCCGCTTTTCAGGGACAGGTTGGCAAAATAGATGTTATCGGAATAAATGATCGCATTGCGCATATTTACCGGACCTGCATAGTCCTGGGCGCGCGTAATCGGTCCATATGTCCAGTCCCCTTCGGGAATCCACTGGCGGTTTTCGATTTTCCCGCGGAAGACATCGGCAGGAGTCAACACATTGTTTTCCAGCGCCATCGCTGCCATCAGCGGCTTCAGCGTGGATCCGGGCGGGTACAGACCCTGCGTAGCCCGGTTGTATAAGGGGCGGTTCGCCGTATCATTCAGCAGAGCATCGTATTCTTCCTGGGTCATTCCCTTGGCAAAGGCATTGGGATCATAATCCGGGTTGCTGGCAATGGATGTGACAGCACCGGTAGTAGGATCCATGGTCAGGATGACAGCCCCCTGTCTGTCCGGCAGGGTTGCCAGCGCGTTTTCGGCCCGCGTCTGCAGGTCATAATCTATGGTCAGTGCCAGGTCCAGCCCGTTCTGGGCGGGTTTGGTATAGACATTCCCTTTGCGGGAGCCGTCCTTATTGTAGATATCCAGCGCATAGCCGTCCTGCCCGGTCAGCAATTCCTCATAGGAAGCTTCCAGGCCATTGCGCCCGATCAGGGACGCGTTGGTATACATCCCGTTCCTGTCTTTTTCCAGATCTTCCTTGGTTACACCCGTTGCATAGCCGAGCAGATGGGAAAGCATGTTTTTCTGTGGGTAGTAGCGGATAGGGGTATACTGACCGTTATCGATCCCGACGGAAGGAAGGATCCGCAGTTCCTTGCGTACCATGTCCGACATTTCCCCGGGCCAGTACGTCTGTATCAGTGCAATGCGGTCCGTAACGGCACGTTTGCTTTCCAGGATCTTTTTCAGGTCTTCTTCCTTGACATCACACAGGAAACACAGGTCGCTTTTTACCTTTTCTGCATCGGCTACCTCCAGTGCTTCCAGATCATCCAGGTTCACATAAACGGTATCCGCATAGGAATTCACGGCATACTGCGTGGCATCTTCTCCGAGGATTTCGCCCCTCTTGCAGCGAAGTACGCGCAGGGAGACCGTGTCATCCCAGGAAAGATCCTCGAAGATGCAGGCCGGAGACCAGTCGATCCGGATTTCACCGTCTGTGTCCTCCAGAAGCGGAATCCGGACTGTCTGGATAAAGGAACCCAGCGGCGCGGACGAATAGGTAATGACCGCTTCATACTGCAGGGAAGACTGAGGATGGATTTCCACCATGAAAGGGGCAGGTTCATCTGCGGCAAGAGCATCCAGTATATTGGTATACTTATTGGTAAAATCAGCGGAGGAGATCTGCGCTTTGGACGCAGAAGACAAACAGGCATAGGCAGCCCCGTAATTCCCGTTGCTGACTGCCTGGAAAAACTCGGAAACCAATCCAGTGTGGTCCTGGAGATTCCCGCATCCGGAAAGGGCGGGTACAAGCATGCACAGTACCAGGACAAAGGACAGGACCCGTATTCTTAGATTCTGTTGTTTTCGTATATTTACATCGGAAGACAACATAAGATTCCTCCTTATTGTTTTTATTATAGCTTTTTTCCGCCCGTCTGCCTAGAGTCTGTAAAGGAACATGCCAGGTCCGAAATTTGACAAAACGGCGGAATATCCAGTAAAATAGGGACACTGACAATTCCAGATGAGAAGGAGCAGGTCATGAAGTCCGTTTCCGGTATGGTTACGGGGATTCTGCACAGCTTATCCCGCGTAAGGAAAAAGCTGGGTTCAGTTGCCCGGAAACAGAAACCCAAAGCAGAAAAGGGAATACAGAAAATAAAAGACTCGTCCGTTTCCTTTGCGGGAAAAGCAAAGAAGGCCGGGTCTACGGTTATGTCCCTGATGCAGCCGGACGGACACACGTTGATTGTCCTGATCCTCCTTGCCTTCTTTGCAGGCGCCCTGTTCGGGATCAAACCGCTGGTCCAGATTCTTTCTACAAAGACCATTACTTTGCAGGATGAAGATAAACAGATTGAACTGGAAACCAGTGCAAAGACGGTAGGGGAGCTTTTTGACCTTCTGGAAGTGAATGTCCGTCCCTGCGATGTCGTTTCCCCGTCAGCGGACAGCCGTCTTAAGGATGGGGATTCCATCCAGATCCGCAGGGCAATGTCCCTGAACATTTCGGGGCATGATTACGATAAAACCGTCCAGATGATCTCCGGTACGGTCCGGGATGCCCTGGAAGTCGGCGGGATTGAATATGACGAAAACGATATCATCACACCGGAACTGTATACCCCGCTGCAGCCGGGAATGACCATCGAACTGATCAAGGTGGATACGCATAACGAAACCGAGAATAAGCGTGTTTATTACTTTGATGAATTCTATAACGACGACAGTCTGTATATCGGGCAGAAGAAAGTCATGCAGGAAGGCGTGGAAGGCGTCAAGGAAGTGACGATTGAAGTTACCACGTATGATGGGGTTCCGTACAGTGCCAAAGCAGTTTCCGAAGAAGTGGTTGCCACAGCAGTCAACCGCGTAATCGCGGTCGGCGTGAAACCCACACCGACTCCGAAGCCGACGCCTACGCCGAAACCGACACTGGCACCGACCCGTAAAGTGACTGCCGCCCCGGCACGGACCACAACCCCCAAAGCTACGAGAAAGCCCGGCACTACGGCTACGAAGAAACCCAATGCCACCGCTACGAAAAAGCCCAGTGCGACAGCCACGAAAAAACCGAGCCCGACGGCAACAAAGAAACCGGCGTCCAGCCCGGTAATCGGCGATAAAACCATAACGGTCGACGGCAAGACCTATACCTACAAGGATACCATGGTCGTAACCATCACCGCTTATACTCATACCGGCAATAAAACCGCCCGCGGCCACTGGCCGTCCATCGGGACGATTGCCTCGGATCCCAAGGTGATTCCTTACGGCACGAAACTGTATGTTCCTGGATATGGCTTCGGGGTAGTGGATGACTGCGGCGTACACGGTGCCCAGATCGATATTTTCCTGAACACGGAACAGGAATGCGTAAACTGGGGACGCCGGCGGAATAAGACAATCTATATCATGGAATAACCCCTTGAGGGAGCATTATACAATGACAACCGGTGAAATCATGACCTTGTTAGCTGTCCGGGATTTTCATTTCAAACATAATCTCGGACAGAATTTTCTTGCAGATGAACGTGTTTTATCCGAAATCGTCCGTGTAAGCGGCGTATCGAAAGAAGAAACTGTTCTGGAAATCGGGGCCGGAGCAGGAACGCTGACCAACCATCTGGCAGATGCCTCCTTCTGTGTCCTGGCCGTTGAAATTGATGAAGAACTGGCTGGCTTTCTCAAGGAAGTCCTGAAAGGCAAGGAAAATGTATCCATCCTGTGCCGGAATATCCTGTCTGTAGACCTGGATACGGAACTTGCCAGGTGGGCACCCGATGGAAAATACCGGGTGATTTCCAATCTGCCGTATTATATTACAAGCGATATTCTGGAACAGTTGATCCTGCTTCGGAACCTGCCGTCTTCCATGACGGTAATGGTACAAAAAGAAGCCGCGGATCATCTACTTGCCCGGGCAGGGGAAAGGAACTGCAGCCCCTTATCCATTCTTCTGGAGTATCTGTATGACGGAAAAGCTGTAATAGATGTGCCGCGTACGGCTTTTGACCCGGAGCCTCATATTGACAGTACCGTACTGCATTTTGCAAAGAGGGAAGATGCTTCCTCCCAGGAGATCCGCAGGCTCCGTACGCTGTTGCGGACCTCTTTCCGCATGCGCCGGAAAACCTGGGTCAATAACCTGTATCCGAATTATTTTCAATCCCGGGAAGATGCGGCAAGTGCCATTACAAACCTTGGCCTGGATGCCCGGATCCGGCCGGAGCAGGTCCCGCTTTCTGCCTATCTGAAAATGCTTGCTACGTTCCGATAAAAAAATGACGTCCGAAATGAATGCGTTCACTTCGGACGTTTTGTTGTATTTTATACGGCATTATTGACATTGTCCGCCATTTTGGTCAGGAATTCCAGGAGTTTGGCGTTCTCCTTGTCGGTCATATTCTTCATGACAATGCCACGCCATTCATGGACGATATTCAGGATCTCGGGAACCAGGTCCTGTCCAACCTTGGTCAGAAACAGGTTGTATTCCCGCCGGTCGGCTGTGGACTGAATCCGTTCGATATACCCGAGCTTTTCCAACTGGCGGCACATTCTGGCGCCGTTCCCCTTATCCGCTGTCAGTTCTTCACACAGAGCATCCTGGTTGCAGCCCGGGTGCCGGTGTAAAAACAGGATGGCAGACGGCATAGACCCGTGCAGATGATGGTCCCGCAGATGCTCGTTCAAATACCTGCGGCGGTGCTTTTCCAGAAAACTGATTTCACGGATAATTCTGCGGATATTTTCCAGACTGGTATCAGGCATGTCCAGGTTCCTTTCCAGATGAATTTATATACAGATATAATAGCACAAATCTGGAAGAAATACCAGTCCCGGCAGAAAAATCAGCTTTCCGCAGCCTGCTCTTCGGCAAGTTCCCCGTTATCGGAGCGGTCCCTGGTCAGATTCTTCATCCAGTTGAATTTATTAATCTTTACAACCGCAACGAAGCATTTCAGGATCTGGTCGCATTTGAGGCAGGCATATACGACCCAGGCTGGGGCTCCCAGCAGGGCCGCGATGATCGCGGACGGCAGGACAACACCGAATACGAAGATTGTGTCATTTTTAAATACAAAGCTGATGTCCCCGCCGGATTTGACCAGGCCGAACAGGCCGGCCGCCTGGTAGCAGGTCCCGATCATGGTCACCGACAGAACCGTAATAAACTGGTAGGCAAAAGCGGAAGCTTCCGGGGTAATCCCGGTATAGAGCCGGATAAACGGTCCTTTCAGGATGGTAATCAAAAGGCCGGTCAGAAGCCCCAGGGACAGGAACAGGATCTGGACTGTATAGGCATATTCCCGCATCAGTTCCCGTTTGCCCGCACCGACCGTTTTTCCGGTAATGATGCCGACAGCGGTGGACATGCCGTTCATCGTGACATAGGCCAGGGTGTTCATGGTATTGGCCACACTGGCAGCCGTGATGACACTGGCCCCGAAACGTCCCAGAATGGCCGAGTTGGCCATCATATTGATGCTCCAGACCAACTGCCCGCCCACCAACGGCAGCCCGTAGCGGATAAAATCACGCCTGAGAAGCTTATCCGTAAGCAGCAGGTCTTTCGGCCGGAGCTGGAGCTTTTTATCCATAAACCGTACATACAGGGCAATGACGGTTGTTTCCACCATGCGGGAAATCAGGGTAGCCCAGGCAGCACCATGGACTCCCATCGGCGGGATCCCCAGTTTCCCGAAAATGAAGATGTAGTTCAGGGATACATTGAAGACCAGGGAAATGGCACTGACAACCATACCGATCCTGGCCACCTCGACGGAACGCATCGAA
>JAFPSR010000066.1 GCA_017413675.1 Clostridia bacterium
GATTGCTGTGACCTATTATTGTTTCACTTTGACTATCAGGAACCCTTTTATGACCAGAAACGCGAAACAGACTATACCGGCGTATGGCTGTCTCGTTACAATAAAAATCATCACCGAAAGTATTGACAGGATGACTCCTGTAACAAGCCGGCGCCTGTTCCATACCGGTTTATTGAACCTGACAATGATCACGCCGCATATCCCATTCAGAATCATAATGCTGATCATCGAAATAAATACGATCTTCACCCACGGGCTGATTCCTGTTAATCCAAACAAAGCCACCGTTTCGGAAGAATCCGGCCCATTTCCAAATGTAGGTATGAACAGCAGAATGGCCAGAAGGATGTCCAGCGCGTTGCATATCAGCGAGACGTGTTTGCTGACGAACTCCTTTTTGTCGTTTTCTGCCACGGTGATCATCTCGTCCGAACAGATCAGATCATCAATCGTTATGGAGAAAAACCGGGATATCTCTTTTAGCGAGTCGATGCTCGGATACCCTCTGCCGGATTCCCACTTTGAGATGGCTGTTCTCGAAACAAACAGGGACTCAGCAAGCTCCTCCTGCGTCATTGACCTGCTTTTTCGTAATTCCTGCAGCTTCTCACCGAACTCCATTGGATGCCTCCACTTTCACGTGCTTTTTCCTTTGACCGGCGTATTCTTCCATGGACCGATAGATCATAAACAAGCCGGAACTTAAGAAAACGGAGCCTATGATATCCGTTATCCAGTGAACCCCTGCGATCAGTCTTCCGGTCACCATGAACGCAGAAAAGACAATGACAAACACCGTTATCGCTTTCCGTGCCACTGGCTTCGCAATTCTTCGGTCTGATTGATGCTTCAATGTCGGCATCACGGTCAGGACCAGAAGCACAGTTGATGACGGATAAGATGCTTCCAGGTTTCCTTCCAGCAGAATCGGTCTGTAATTTATCGGAACCGTCTCGAACAACAGGTAGCCCAGAATTACCACCACGTAATAAGCTCCCAGAAGCAGGATATCCGAATCGACCTTCCACAGACTTCTGCGTTTTACCAACTGGGCAAAGCCCAGCACTCCGAAGCACATGCATACAATGACCGGGACAAGACCAAGCCAATCCGTGATCGTATAGACCATAAAATGCACACCGGTCAGTCGGTGAAACCACACATTGACCGTGGCAAAGCCGATCTCCGTTCCAATTGGGCCTGCATTCTGTACGTCGATATGCCGGATCAATACCGTCCATAGGACAAAGACTGACAGGAGCACGATTCCCGCCAACAATTCCTTTTTCCGGATTCTTTCATTTTCCATCCGTCCTTTCTGCGGCACTTGTCAGACAGAATGTAATAGGCAGTTATGAAAAACAAAAGAATCGCTCCGTCACATCTGCGATACGAACCGTGTCATTGCTTTATCAGAGTTTTTTCCCGGCAGCAAGGACTGTCCGGCCACCGCGGTCTGCTCTATGATACCGAACGTCTCCTGAAATCCGGGTTTATGGCGGTGTTCTTGCGAAATTTTCCAGCTTGCTCATACAGCCAGCTGCCATTTATTTCGATTTTGACAGCCGGTTCCGGATTTCAGCACTCTTCATGAAGGCCTCGGCTATAAGATTCTGCACTGCCTCGCTGTCGGCATCCCGAACCACAGCCAGAAAATCCATGAATGCAGTGAAATCCTCCAGCGTCACACATCCGTTATCTTCAACCGAAGCATAGAAACTTTCAACGAAATCCTTCAAAGTCGCTATCTCCTCTTCAAGCAGGCCGAAATCTCCTGCCCGAAAACGTTCCGGAAGTTCACTATACTGCATCAGTCTTTTATATTCTTCAGATATTTTCATGATTCTCCCCCCGCAAAACCATGCACTCGATTTTCCAATTTCCTTCCAACACAAAGACAGCATCCCCTTTGGCGGATCTTGTTTTACATCATTCCGGAGTTTGGGTTTATCTTCTTCCGGCATACTTTCCCCTGTTACTCCCGGCATTCCCCAATACCAATATACCATAGGATTGACGCCAGCGCCGTTTACCATGGGATAAGCTGTGTATGTCAGCCATTCCGACGGCCTCCCTGCAAAATGTCTGCGGTTGGCGGCCGCTTTCATTTTACTTCGGAGCTCTTTTTTTGCCGATGCTTTTTTCTGCCGGCTGAGCCTGTGATTTCTACTCGGCGAATCAAAAATTGACGTACCCCGGAAACAATCCGCGGTACGTCCAGGTATAGAAAAAAAGAACCGAACTGTGTGATCTATGTTTTTACATCGTGCATCTTTCTCCCGCCGGACAAAACCGGTGCCGGTTACGGGCATCCGGTGTTTTTCCCGGCAATTCCGAAACAGGGTTGCGGATTTCCTTGAGAACAGAGCCGTCCGCTATCCTTCCCTGTCTAAACCGTTTCCATTGTACAAATGCTTTTCCACACAACTGACCATGTCTTTCACCCGGTGGAAAGAAAGTACTTCTTCTTCGGGGATCCGGATCCCGTACTGCACTTCCAGGGAACGGACAGCCCCTCCCAGATCTTCCGGGGGCAGATGGATATCCATCCGCAGGTCCGTATCTTCCGTAATCAGTCCGGACGGGATTGCCAGATAATCTGTGATCGCGCCGCGGACTGCCTCCAATATTGACATATCCCTTATTTTCCTTTCCGCTTCCTGCAGGTCAGGCTGTTTTCAGCAAACGGAAGAAAAGCAGATCAAAAGCGGCATCCGCTGCCATTTTCCCTGTTTTGATCTCCTCGTCCGTCCTTGCAATCTCCTCAATACACATCCGAAGCCTGTCCAGGTCCTGCTTCTGCGCCCTGGCCAGGATCCTGCGAAGAATATACGGCGAAACCTCCAGGACCTGCCGGATCCGTTCATTGGAAGCCCTCTGCATCAGCAGGGCTTTCGCTGCAAACAGCTGCTGGTAATTCCGGTTCAGCGCCCCCAGCAGGTTCATGGGCTCTGTCCCCTCCTCCTGCAGCCTGCGAAGCAGGGTCAGGGCCTGCTTCTCCTTTCCGTCACAAAGGGAATTCACCATATCAAATACGGTCTGGTGCAGGGTCGGGGTTAACAATTGGTCAAGGTCTTTCCGGGTAATTGTCTCCCGGTCCCCCACAAAGGATACGGCTTTCTGCACTTCCTGTATGGCCGGGAGAAGGAGTCCATTGCTGTTTTCCATCAGGAATTCCAGCGCCTGGTCCTCGATTTCCTTTCCCGATTCCCGGACTTCCCGCCGGACGAACTGGAAAAAGCGGTTTTCCTCCAGCGGCTGGAATTCCACCACCCAATCCCTCTTCTGCAGTTCCGCGAAGAGTTTTTTTCGTTTATCGGGCTTTTTATCCAGCACCAGCAGAAGTATCGCGCTGCCAGGAAGCATATCCAGGCGGGAGACAAACTCCTCGATATCCGGCGCGCGGTCCCCCATCGTCAAAGCCGCCCAGTCCTTGATGACTACAATCCTTTTTTCCGCACCGACGGGAAGCTGCTGGGCATCTTCCCAGACCTGCTGCCCGGAGCTCTGCGGGGGCAGCACGGATTCATTGAGAACCTGCATCCCGTCCGGTATGTATTTTTTGCGCACCGCATCCACCGCGGATTCCATGACATAGGTTTCTTCCCCGTACATGGCAAGGCACGGCGGCAGGCTGTCTTTTGCCAGCTGCTGAAAAAAGGCAGAATAAACCATATTTTTCTCCCTTTATTCTCCGGGTTTCTGCTCCTTGGTTTCTTCCTTGACCAGGAAGGGGTACGTCCTGACGTTGTCCCCGTTGGACCACAGACGTTCCAGATTGTAGAATTCACGCTCTTCCTCATGGAAATAGTGAACGAATACGGAGCCGTAATCCTGGACAATCCATCTTCCCTCGTTATAACCGTCCGTACGGCGGAGGGGGTTGCCTTCCCTGGCCATAATCTCTTCCACTTCATCCGCCAGGGAGCGGACCTGCAGGGCCGAGCGGCCGGAACAGATCACAAAATAGTCCGCCAGGATCGACAGTTCGGTAATGTCAATCATTTCGATCTTCAAGGCTTTCTTGTCATCCAGCACATTGCAGATCCGTAAAGCCAAATCCTTACCTTCCATTCGAAATCTCCTTTATCAGATAATTTATCGTTTCCACCGACTGGGGATCGATGCAGGCTGTTTCCTGTTCCAGCAGGTAAACCATCGTCCCCTTCATACAATGCAGCAAAAGTTCCGGCAGCGGCACAGCCTTCATCTCCCGGCGCAATCCGACCACGCCGGGAAAATCCCTGCCGGGTTCCACATAATCCGCCGCATTCACAACCATATCCAGCCCGGACATCGGTACGCTTCCCTGCATATGGGACGCGATCGCGTGCAGGACCTGCTCATCTTCCACCCCGTATACTTCCCTGGCCAGCACGGCACTGACCATCGGGTGGAGGAGGTCCGGCTGTTCCCGGCGCAGCGGCGTAACGGCAATCCCGGCTTCCTCGGCTTTCCGAAGCATTTCCCGGGGCGGCAGGTACCTGCTGCAGTCATGCAGCAGACCGGCCAGCGCCGCTTTATCCTGGTCGACGCCGTAGAACTGTGCAAGTTCCGCAGCTGTCGCTTCCACATGCAGGCAGTGGATATACCGGCTCTTTTTCAGGGTGGACGCAAGCCCTTCCAGCATCTCAGTCCTTGTTTTCATCATTGGATTCCCCGATCCCGTAGAGCCCATGCTCCTCGATATACGCTTTGACCGGTTCCGGGATCCAGGCGGATACATCCCTGCCGTCCCGGAGCTGTTCCCGGATTCCGCTGGAAGAAACAGCCGGTCCTTCCCCGTGCATGAAGTAGATTTCCGCGCCGATCTCTTCCGCGGCCTGTTTCCGGATCCTGCGCATGTCCAGCGTTACCCCGCCGCGTCCCACAGCCAGGAATTTAGTCAGGCCGGCAACCTCGCGCGCATGCCTCCACGTCATGACCAGGGGCAGCGTATCCTCCCCTATGATGAAATAGAATTCGGCATCCGCATACATTTCATGCAGGGTGTGCAGGGTATCTACGGTATAGGTCGTGCCTTTCCTCCGGATCTCGATATCGGAAGCCGCAGCCCAGGGGAAACGGGCTACAGCCAGTTCCACCATATGCAGGCGGTCCTCTGCGGGAGTGAGAAGGCCTTTCTTATGCGGCGGCTCGCCTGTCGGGATAAACAGCACCTCGTCCAGCCCGAACTCCGTATACGCGTATTCTGCAATTACGATATGACCGTTATGAATGGGATCAAATGTCCCGCCCATGATTCCGATTTTCCGCATAGAACTTCGCACTTTCACCCTTTCCGGCTCAACCGTTTTCCAAACAGCCGTTATTCTCTGCCGACCTTCACATTAAGTATACGGTACGGCGGGAAAAACCTCAATACCCGGCCCCGGCAGGACCCTCCGTCCCCCGGGATCCCTGCCCGGGTTCCGTCAGCTCATAGGTGCCGTTTTCCAGGTCAACCTCGGCGGAGAAACCGCCTTCAAACCAGGTCCTCTGCCGGTTCGGATTCCCGTCCACAAACTCGTGGCGGAGCATTTCCCTTGTCTGCACTTTCTTCTGCCAGTCTGCAATGATCTTCCCTTTTCGGATCTCTTCCCCGCCGGCATCCAGACCGATATAGACCGTTCCGCCGTGCAGCAGGGCCAAAAGGGATCCTTCCTCCATCCCGGCGCCGGCACTGCCCGCACTGTTCCCCCAGGGCGTCACGATACAGTCATGGTACACCAGGTCCAGCAGCGGGATCCGGATCCCGTAAAATTCCCCGGGGCGGAAATCCGCCGAGGCATGGGGCGCATGGTGGATAAAAGCCAGTCCCGGAAACGCCCAGTCCACTCCCTCCTCCGACTGGATGACCGTTCCCCGCATCCCCGCTTCCCGGAAACAGCGGAGACGGTAGGCAGCACACTCGCCGCGCGTCATCCGGTGCCCCCGGTGAAAGCACTCATCCAGCTCCACACAGGAAAAAACATCCAGGTAGGTATTGTCCGGCAGGATCCCGTTCTCATATAAGGCGTCATAGTTCCGCCTTACGTAGTACGGGGCCTGGGAAGCGCACAGGAAAGTCTGTTTGCCGCCCATCCAGACGGCATGGGTTGTCACGCCCCCGTCCGCATTGTGGACGGCCATTTCTTCATCAAAGGTATCGGCATCATAGAAGTAATCCCGGTACTGGTCATGAAGGCCGAAGAAATAACCCAGTTCATGGCAGGTCTCCTGCAGTTTCCGCATTCCCTCCCAGCCGCCGGGTTCTTCCGCCGGGGGCAGGTAATCCGGATGCTGGTTGTCATACCCGCGGCGCCCCCAGCCGTCCAGATGCAAAACAGCCTTCTCCTGCCCTCTTTCCCGCAGCCTGCGCAGATGCTCCGCGACGCAGGCAAAGCTCTGTTTCCTGTCGTTGGCCTCAGGATGCTCCCTGTCGTAGAACATGCTCCCCGGTGCGGTATGGTACCAGATATAGGTATGGACGATCGGCCGTCCGATCAGGTCCCCGACCTTCGGATTGGCCGCAGTCTTTTCCCGGAGCGTCACCAGTTCCCCGAGGGACCGGATATGGGCACGGTAAGCTTTTGCCAGGTCGTTATAGTCGCTGCCCGGAGGGAAAAACCGGACACGGAGCTTTCTTGCGTACCCGACTTTCCCCAGGGATTCCCGCCATCTGGGGCCGACCAGCACGGGTTTCCCGTTCCCGCACTGCAGTTCCATCCCGCCGTCATAGCGGGTTTCCAGGATGGTCATGACCGCTCCGGCACTGTCATACTGCCCGTAAAACTGCATGTACATGGACCGGGAGCAGCTGTACCGTCCCTTTTCAAACGGCATCCCCCGATAATAACCCCAGATATCCGGCAGCTCTTCCTGCGTATAGTTTTTCAGGAGGCATCCCTGCATCAGCGGCAGGACCGTCATGGCGTCCGCATCTGTATTCTCAAACGGCGCGGGCCACAGGATCTCCTGAACCGGCGCATCGGAAAGGGGGATCATTTCAAAGATGGCATCCCCTGTCGCCTGCTCACTCCACAGCCTGCATTCCAGCACCAGGCCGGGGATTCCCGGAAAATCCCGGTACACCGTCCGGTACCCGCTGCCGGCCCCCGTACGGTACGGTCCGGAAGAAGCAGATGCCGCAGAGAAGGGAACACTGGTCCCGTCCGGCAAACGGATACGGCATTCCCAATCGGCCGCCCTCCAGATTCTTCCCAGAGCCTCAATGGAATAACCGGAAGAAAACGAACAAATCCTTGTCATGGTCAGGTCCCCTCTTTCCCTTGATTCCCGTGATTTGCCACCCGGTTCCCGGATCCGCATTCCCTGTACGCTCCGGCGTACCCGCTCCCGCAAAGGGGTCGGGCAGCCCGGGAGGAACGGTCACGCGAAAACAAAAACCAGGCCATTCAGAACATGGAATGACCTGGTCCGGATTTATCCCCAAATCCAAACGGACAAATCCCGTTCCGAAAACGGAAAAACCCGCTTCCCGCCGGCCTACAGGATGTCCGTAAACCGGCTGTCCTTGCGCTTCTTTCTGAAAATCACAAACCGGTTCCCGATGCACTGCACCGGGAAGGCATGGACATTGTCGCAGAGGATTTCACAGCATTCCCGCGCATCCATGGGCGCATTCTTCATCACGGAAACCTTGATCAGTTCCCGTGCGTTCAGCGCATCGTCCGCCTGTTTGAGCAGCGGCTCCGTAATCCCGTCTTTCCCGATCTGCAGAACCGGTTCATAGGTGTTTGCAATCGCCCGAAGCGCAGCTCTCTGTTTTGAATTCATCTCCATATTTTACCCCTGTATCATGCGGATTCCCGGAAACCGGCTAATCCACAAAGTCAAATTCAATGTCGCCCATCCGGACGGTATCCCCGTCCCGGCAGCCTTCCTGCCGCAGGGCATCAATAATCCCCCATCTCTGGAGCATCCTGTCAAAGAAGGCAACCGATTCGGAATCGGACAGATCCACACGGGCTCCCAGCCAGTCTACCGCCGGGCCATCTACCGCAAAGCTGTGATCGCCTTCCCGGGTGATCTCGAAGGATGTCACGTCGTCCATGGGTTCCTCCGGAACAACCTCCTCATAGAAGGTTTCGGTTTCCGGAATCTCCCGGAGCAGTTCCCGGCACCGCCGGAGCAGCGGCGTAAACCCGGATGCGGTTGCCGCGCTGACCGGGAAGATCTCCGCATCCTCACCGCTCAGCTTATCCCGCAGAAGCTCCAGCCATTCCTCAGCCCCGTCCACATCCATCTTATTGGCCGCGATAATCTGTTTCTTCTCCGAAACGTTCCCGTACTTCTTCAGTTCGTTCTGGATGATGTCATAGTCCTCCAAAGGATCCCTGCCCTCGCTGCCCGAGATATCCAGCACATGGATCAAAAGGCGGGTCCTTTCGATGTGGCGCAGGAAATAGTGCCCCAGCCCGGCGCCCTCACTCGCGCCCTCGATCAGGCCAGGGATATCCGCGGCAACAAAGCTGTCGTCATCGATCCGGACCACCCCGAGGTTCGGGACCAGGGTCGTAAAATGATAATTCGCTATTTTCGGCTTCGCTGCCGAAATCACGGACAGGATCGTGGATTTCCCGACATTCGGGAACCCGATCAGGCCGACATCCGCGATGGTCTTCAGTTCCAGCTGCAGGGTATAGGTATGGGTTTTCTCCCCGGGTTTCGCAAAGTTCGGGGCCTGCCGGACGGAATTGGCGAAATGGACATTCCCGAACCCGCCGCGGCCGCCTTTCAAGAGCACAATGTCCTTTTTCGGGACATGCACATCCGCAATGACCCGGTCCGTTTCCAGATCCCGCACAACCGTTCCCAGCGGGACATGGATCACCAGGTCCTCACCGGATTTCCCGTACTGCAGGGAGGATCTCCCGTTTTCCCCGTTCCCGGCCTGGAATTTCCGTTTATAGCGGAAATCCAGCAGCGTGTGCATGCTTTCGTCCGGACGGAGCACAATGTCTCCGCCGCGGCCGCCGTCCCCGCCGTCCGGGCCGCCGTTCGCCACATATTTTTCCCGGTGGAACGACACGGCGCCGTCGCCACCGTCCCCGGCTTTACACACGATTTTTACGATATCGACAAAAGAAGACATATTGATTCTCCTGTGGGTTTCCTCAGTGTTCCAGATAACGCTCCAGATGCTCCCGGCTGACTTCCACCTCGAGAAGACGGAATTTGCGTTCCACCATTTCCCCTACCCGATGGATATATTCCTCCACGTTCCGCACGTTGGGAGCCCGTTCGATCCGCAGCGTCCGGTCAAACATCCATTTGGAAATCGCCCCGGCCCCAAAGGCCATGACGGGGACCGTTTCCTCCATGTTGTCAATGTTGTAGATACAGGCTTTCCCGCTCTGGCACCACCCGATATTTTCCATGTTGCCGGCCATCATCTTCTGCCGGTAGAGGTAATAGGGATGATACCCATTCCCGATAGCCGCGCGGACTGCCCGCTCAATCATATCCTCGACCAGGGCGCTCTGCTGCCTCCCGGCATAAGCTTCCGCATTCAGGAGCGATTCCAGATGCATTTTCGAAGAGCGCTTGATCGCCAGCGTATGGACCGTCAGGTTTTCCGGGCGCAGGGCACATACCTTTTCCAGGGTATAGTCGAGCATTTCCGGCGTTTCCCCGGGCAGGGCCAGGATCAGGTCCATGTTCACGGAATCGAATCCCGCCCCGCGGACCAGTTCCATGGCATCCAGGATGTCCTGGGCCGTATGGGACCTCCCGATTCTTTCCAGCGTCACATCGTTCATGGTCTGCGGGTTCACGCTGATGCGTCCCGCCCCGGCCCCACGGATCATACGAAGCTTCTCCGGGGTAATTGTGTCGGGACGTCCCGCTTCCACCGTGAATTCCACCGGGTTCGGGAAGTACCGGCAGGTCATCTCCATCAGTTTCGCAAACAGGTTGTCCGGCAGGGCAGTCGGTGTCCCGCCCCCGATATACAGGCTGCGCAGACGGTAGTCCTTAAGCACGTCCTGCATGCCGGCGATTTCCTTTTCCAGGGCCTGCACATACCCGTCCATCCATTTTTCCCCGTGCTTCAAATCCAGGGAAGCGAAAGCGCAGTAGCTGCAGCGGGTCGTACAGAACGGGATCCCGATATAAACGTCATATTCTTTGGGATCGGGATGGATATACGGCCGCTGCTGTTCAATGATCTGTCCCAGCAGCTCCGCCTTATCCTGGCGGACATCGTAATCCTTCCGGATCCGGAGGACGGCTTCCTCCACGGTCCGGTTTTCCTTCAGGTTTTCATACAGGAGGCGGGTCGGACGGATCCCGGTTAAGGATCCCCACGGAGGCCGGACGTCACTGATGGTTTCCAGGAAACGGTACAGGGTATGCTTCGCATAACGTTTCCGAAAGCGTTTCTCCACCAGGAAATCCCCCGTGACCTTTTCATGACTGCACCGGAATTCCCGCTCCTGGTCCCCGTACAGGATCCGGAAGCTGTCTGTCCATTCCCCCGGTGTTTCCTCCTGGGTATGGAAAATGACCATGTCCGCCGCATCCGCCTTCGCGGGGTCGGCGGTTACCTCCACCTGCCCAAAGAACAGGCGGACAACATCCCCAAGGTCATTAAACATGTTTTCCGTGGTTAGCAGTACGATCATTTTTACTCCAGATCTATCAGAACAGTTTATGGGAATCCATCAGCATCGTTACCGGGCCGTCATTCACCAGGGCAACCTGCATGTCCGCCCCGAACACACCGGTTTCCACATGGAATCCTTTTTCCCGGAGCGCAGAGATCAGAAACTCATACAGCGGGATTGCCTCTTCCGGCCGGGCTGCCGCGATGAAGGACGGACGGCGTCCCTTGCGCATATCCCCGAGCAGGGTAAACTGGGAAACCAGCAGGATTTCCCCGCCGACATCACCCAGGGCGAGGTTCATTTTCCCGTTCTCATCCTCAAAGACGCGCAGTGTGGCGATCTTGTCCGCAACAAAGGAAGCATCCTGGCGGGTATCCCCGGTTTCGACCCCGAGAAGCACCATAAATCCTTTCCCGATCCGGCCGACACAGGACCCGTCGATCGTAACGGACGCTTCCGCAACACGCTGAATGACAATCCTCATGTTTATGCTCCCTTAGCTGCTCAGGCGGAACACCTCAAAGATCTGGGGTGTCTTGTTGAGTTTCGCGATGATTTTTTCCAGCTGATCCGTCCCGGTAATCTCAATCGTCAGGTTGATGATTGCCGTATTCTCCCTCCGCCGGGCGGAAACCGCGATCAGGGGGATCCCGATCTGGGCCAGGTAATTGGTGATCATGGCCAGGACGCCGATCTGGTCATAAGCGACAATCTGGATTTCGGCATTATATGCCGCCTGGTTGCCGGTATCCCAGCTGACTTCCACCAGGCGCGCGGAATCCGTTTCCTGCATCTGCACCACATTGGAGCAGTCTGCGCGGTGGACGGAAACCCCCCTGCCCCGCGTGATAAACCCGACAATCTTGTCCCCGGGAACCGGGTTGCAGCATTTGGCGAAGCGGACCAGCATGTTGTCCTCTCCCTTGACAAAGACACCGCCCTGGGATTTGCGGTGGGGCGCAGGCGCCGGGCTCCTGGAGGCCGCTTCCTCTTCGGGAGGCACCGCGGGCACCTGGTTCTTTTTATCCTTCCGGTATTCCTCGACCAGGCGGTTCACCACCTGGGCGGAAGACAACCCGCCGAACCCGACGGACGCGTACAGGTCGTCCACCGAGTGCATGGCGAACCTGTCCAGGATGTTTTCCAGATATTCCCGCTTGAGGATCTGGGCAATTTCGAAGTTCTGCCGTTTGACTTCCCTTTCCACCATCTCGCGCCCGATCTGGATATTGTCCTCCCGCAGGGAGTTTTTCAAGAAGGCGCGGATCTTGCTCTTTGCCTGGGAAGTCTTGACGATTTTCAGCCAGTCCAGCGTCGGTCCCTTGGCCGATGCGGACGTGATGATTTCCACGATATCCCCAGTATGCAGCACGGTATCCAGGGTCACGATTCTCTGGTTTACCTTCGCACCGACACAGTGATGGCCGACCTGGGAATGGATCCGGTAGGCAAAGTCCAGCGGCGTGGACCCGATCGGAAGGTCGATCGCGTCCCCTTTGGGCGTAAAGACGAACACGTCGTTCTGGGAGAACAGGTCCATTTTGAGGGTATCCATGAACTCCGCAGCGTCCCCCATCTCCCCCTGGACATCCATGAACTGCCTCAGCCAGGTCAGTTTGGCGTCAAAGTTCGTCTCTTTGGTATTGCCTTCCTTATATTTCCAGTGGGCGGCAATGCCGTATTCCGCGACCCTGTGCATTTCATGGGTCCGGATCTGGATTTCAAACGGCGTCCCGTTTTCCCCGATCAGGGTCGTATGCAGGGACTGGTACTGGTTCGGCTTCGGGACGGAGATATAATCCTTGAACCGTCCGGGGATCGGTTTCCAGATGGAATGGACAATGCCCAGGACGGCATAGCAGTCCCGGATGGAATCCACGATGACCCTGACAGCGATCAGGTCGTAGATCTGGTCAAATGCCAGCGCCTTCTGCTTCATCTTGTTGTAGATGGAATAGAAATGCTTCGGCCTGCCCTCGATATCCGCCTGGATGTGCGCCTTATCCAGTTCCCCGCGGATCACGTTCATGATCTTTTCAATGCTCTTCTGTCTCTCGCCGCGGTTCATCGCGACCTTGTCCACGATGTCGTAATACGCATCCGGATTGAGGTAGCGCAGGGAAAGGTCTTCCAGTTCCCATTTGATGGAATAGATACCGAGGCGGGAAGCGAGCGGCGCGTATACCTCCAGGGTTTCCCGGGCGGTCCCCATGCGTTTGGATTCGTCCCGGTACTTCAGCGTCCGCATGTTATGCAGCCGGTCCGCCAGTTTAATGATCACGACCCGGATGTCCTTCGCCATGGCAAAGAACATTTTCCGCAGGGATTCCGCCTTCTGTTCGTCCTTGGTATGGAACTCTATGTTTTCCAGTTTGGTGACCCCGTCCACGAGCATGGCCACATCGCTGCCGAACAGCTTTTCCACATTGTCATAGCTTGCATCCGTATCCTCGATGCAGTCATGCAGGAGGGCTGCCTGGATGGTTTCCAGGTCCATTTCCAGTTCGGAAAGGATCAGGGCTACGGACAGCGGATGAATGATGTAGGCTTCCCCGGATTCCCGTTTCTGGTCGCCGTGCATGCTCTCCGCATACTGGAAGGCACGCCGTACTTCTTCCAGATCGCAGGAAGGATCATACTGCCTGATATTCGCCAGCAGCTTTTCCAGCGTTTCCTGAATTTCGTTGGTTTCGTTCTTCTGCACGACAGTGCCTCCTTTCCGGAACAGTCCGCAAAACAGATATCAAAAGTATACCCGAATCCCCCATCGGAAACAAGTCTTACCTGAAGCGCTCCAGATAGCGCATCGTCTGTGTCGATGTAAGGTCCACCTTGGTTTCCGGCGGCTGCAGCAGCGCAAACCGGAAGGGGCGTGATCGGTAAGCGGCCAGGCCACCGTCCCGGAAGATGCATAACGCCAGATGCAGCGTTGTCCGGGAGAGCGGGAGGTTCTCGGAGAACATCCCGTAAAAGTCATCAAAATCACGGGCCAGGGCCAGACGGTCCTTCTGTCTCTGCAGGACACGGTAGCCGGAACGCAGCATTTCCATATCCGGCACGGCAGCGCGGATCGCCTGCTTCATCTCACCGGTCAGGCGGGGGGCATAAATCACGGCATGGGGAGCCGCCTTGGCCAGGCGTTCCACATAGCCCGGATCCGGGCTCCCGTCGCAGAGCAGGATATTCCGGTAGTGTTTCAGCAGGTCTGTATACAGGAGGCCGCCGGGGACGATCCGGTTGTACGGGATATGCGCGTCCTGGATGGCAGACAGTGTACAGTCTACCTGCAGATGCTCCTTTTCGACGGTTTCCAGATACGGTTTCCCGTCCTCCGGCCGGTTGACGACCAGGATGGTCCCGAACAGGGACTGCCTGCACAGGTTGGCAAACATCCGGCAGCCGCTCTCCGTATCCCGGATCGGCAGGTCCTTCCTGAACCCTGCCGGTTCCGAGTTTTCCAGGGAAAGAGTGTTCAGAAACTGCTGCAGGACCGCGTCCTGCTGCGCCTCCAGATTCCGAAGGAAGGAACGCCGGGGCAGCTGCGCCCCGCAAAGGCGGAGCTGTACTTCCTCCCGGTTCATCCAGGCATTGATTTCCGGTACGGCAAGGACGTCCAGGGTCGACTGATACATCCCCATGTTCTGGGAATCCCGGAACGAAACCGCCCCGAAACAGGCGTCCCCCCTGGTCAGCTTCATCCGCAGGTGTTCTTCGTTTTTTCCGATTTTCCCCACCTGGACCGGCTTCACATCCCGAAACAGGAACACCGGGGCCGGGTTTCCCATGCCGAACGGTTTCAGCTTGTCCAGTTCCCCGACCAGGTCCCTGTCCAGGCGCTCCAGGGGCAGTTCCGTTTCATAGAAGCGGGAAGGGATAAATGTGTCCGATGGGACATCCGCCATCCCGTCCTGCAGCCTGCGGGTAAACAGACCGATATTCTCCCCCGCAATTTTCAGCCCGCAGGCCATCTCATGGCCCCCGCAGCGGATCAGCAGGTCATCTGCCGTATGCAGGAGGTTCAGGATATGCACCCCCGGGATGGAACGCCCGGATCCCGTATAGGTATCCCCTTCCCGGGCCAGCAGGATGACCGGGAAATGGTACCGTTCCACAAGCCGGGAGGCCACGATGCCGATCACCCCGGGGTTCCAGGAATCCCCTTTGGCCACGATAATGCGGTCATTGAGGAAATCAAAATTCGTTTCAATGTCCTGGATTGCTTCCCGCAGGATCCCGGTTTCCTGGGACTGCCGCTCCTGGTTCTGGGTAATCAGGAGCCTTGCCGTCGCAAGGGCTTTCTCGTAATCCTTTTCCAGGAGCATGCCGACACAGCCGGCGTTATGGCCGATCCTCCCGCCGGCATTGATCTTCGGTCCGATCCCGAAGGAAATCATGTCCGCATCCACTGTCCTGCCTTTGGCATAGCCGCAGACATCCAGGAGGGCCCGGATTCCCGGGCGGGGTCCGGCATTTATTTTTTCCAGGCCGAAAACCGCCAGCAGACGGTTTTCCCCGGTCAGGTTTACGATATCGCAGATGGTGCCGATGGCAGCCAGGTCTGCATACTGCATCGCCGCATCCAGCCCGGAAAGGGCCTGCACCAGCTTGAAGGCAACCCCGACCCCGGCCAGGTATTCGAACGGGTATCCCGGGATATGCGCATTGACGCAGGGGGCATCCGGCAGTTCCGGCGGCAGGAGGTGGTGGTCCGTCACGATCACATCCATTCCCAGCGATTTCGCCAGCGCCGTTTCCGCAACGGACGTGATGCCGCAGTCCACGGTAATCATCAGCGAGTAGGACTGGGCGAGTTTGCGTACCGATTCCTCATGCAGCCCGTATCCTTCAAAATGGCGGTCCGGGATATAATATCCGCACTCCATCCCGAGGCTGCGAAGATGGGAAACCAGCAGGGCGGCGGCAGTCACCCCGTCCGCGTCATAATCGCCGTATACGACGCATTTTTCCTTCTGCCGAAGGGCTTCCTCTATTCTTTCCACTGCCCGCTTCATGTCATGAAGAAGGAACGGGTCAAGGAAATCCTTTTTTTCCGGATGGAGGAAAGCTTCCCGCTGTTCCGGGGTTGTACAGCCCCGCAGGGACAAAAGATGTCGCATGACGGCAGATGTATCCCGTATATCGGGTTCCGCGGGTTCCTGCCCGGGAAGGGATCTGGGCATAAATCTGTACATGCTTGGCCTCCGTCCTGTTTTCGGGTGAAAACAAAGAGGGTCCTTTCCGCTCTGCCGAGAAGAAAGAACCCTCTGACCCGTCTTACGCTTTTTTCGGTTCCTTTTCCTTTTTGGTTCCGTTCTTTTTGTCCATCCACAGTCCCCACAGGGAAGGAGCAATGAAAATGGACGTCATATTGCCCGCCAGCATGCCGACAATCAACGGGAGGGCGAACTCCCGGATGGACTGGACACCCAGGATATACAGCACCACAATTGTAACCAGGGAGGTGATGGTCGTATTGATCGTACGGCCCAGGGATTCGTATACGGAGATATCCGCGACTTCCCTGCGGGTCATGGTGCCGTGGGCATATTTCTTGTTGTTCTCGCGGATCCTGTCGAAGATAACGATGGTATCGTTGATCGCATACCCGATAATCGTAAGGACAGCCGCGATGAAGGAGGAGTTGATCTGCATCCGGATAATCGTGATGACAGCCGCCATCATCAGTACGTCGATAATGATGGCAATAACAGCGGTGACGCCGGATACCCACTGGAACCGGATGGCAATGTAGATCAGCATACAGGCTGCGGCAATGACGCAGCTCAGGATCGTGTTGCGGATCAGTTCCGCACCGGCAACCGCGCCGACACGTTCCACATTTTCAATGACGGCATTGGGATAGGTCTGCTTGATCTGGTTTTCGAAGCCGGCCCGGATCGCGTCTTCCTGTTTGGCGTCATTGGTATCCTTCATCCGGATCACGATGGAATGGACCCCGCCGGATTCCGTGGTGGAATAGGTGGCATCCGTAACGGCCTGGTTGGCCATGGCGCTCTTGACGTCATCCAGGTTGTAGTTTTCCTCGTTCAGGTTGACGGTGATCATGGTACCGCCGGCAAAGTCAACACCCAGGTTCATGCCGCCGCTGACAGCGCCGACCGCAATGGCCGCAATCAGGATGACCGCCGGGATCAACAGGGTCCACTTCAGGTTTTTACTGAAGGAGAAACGCTTCTTTTCCTTATTGTCCGTAAAGAGACCTTTGGAAACATACAGGCTGTGCCCGCCGATTCCCAGAGCAACCACATTGCGCAGCAGGAATTTGCTGACAACCAGGCAGGTGAACATGGAAACCAGGACACCGATGGTCAGTGTGTAGGCAAAGCCCTTGATCGTGCCGGTTCCGAAGATCATCAGGACAATACACGCAATCAGCGTTGTAACGTTGGAGTCGAGGATCGTAACGGTAGCCCGCTTATAGGCAGCTTCCACAGCCGCACGCAGGGTCTTGCCGTTCCGGACTTCTTCCTTCAGACGTTCGAAGATAATAATATTGGCGTCCACGGCCATGCCGATGGAAAGGATGATACCGGCGATGCCCGGCAGTGTCAGCTGGATGCCCGGCAGGACGGCCAGGAGCAGAAGATCCAGCACAATATACAGGAACAGGGCAATATCCGCAATCAGGCCCGGGAGCCGGTATACCAGGATCATGAAGAGCATGACCAGGGCGATACCGATCAGACCTGCCGTGATGGAGGTGGACAGCGCGTTCGCGCCGAGCGTTGCGGAAATGGTGGAAACGGAAATCTGGTTGATGGTCAGGGGCAGCGCACCGGACATGATCAGCATCGCGAGACGCTGGCATTCCTCGATGGAGCCCACACCCTCAATCATACCGGAACCGGTGGAAATAACCGATTTTACACTGGGGGCGGAAATCACCTTGCCGTCCAGCAGGATCTGGATCGTCTGGTTGGCGGAATAAGCCGCGGCAGTTGCTTTGGCAAAAGCATCCGAACCGGCCTGGTCCAGTTCAAAGTAAACAACCGGAACACCTTCGTAATACCCGGCTTTTGCTTCCTTGATATTGCTGCCGGAAAGGACAACCGAGCCGTCTTCCATCTGGAATTTCAGCACGGCGGGCGTCCCGATAATATCAATGACCGCACTGGGATCGCTGACGTCCGGAATTTCCACCCGGATTTTGTCAGATCCCTGCAGGGCAACGGTCGCTTCGCTGTATCCCTGCCCCGTCAGACGGTTCTGCAGGATGCTGACCGTACCGTTCAGCAGCGTGGAAAAATCATCCTGTCCTTCGTCAATACCCTGATATACGACAGAGATGCCGCCTTTCAGGTCCAGGCCCTGGGAAATGGCTTTGTAGAAGGGGACGACTTCAAAAGCTTTAATATTCAAGCCGGTAAATGCCAACGTGCCGATTGCCGCGATCAGCAGAAGCACGACAATCAATTTGATGGCTGCTTTCCTTTGCAAGGCTAATTCCTCCTTAAATACACAGGGAAACCCCATGATGTTCAACTTTATTATTATACATGCATGTATAGCATAAAGTCAATTGCCAACCGGGGTGGACTCTGCCGGAATTTACGGGAATCTCCCGGCAAAAAAACCTCCCCGCCGCTTTGGCAGGGAGGCCGGTACAGACTTCCTGAACCCCGTTGGGAGTTTGCCGGGACCTATTCCTCGTCATCCGGCAGTTCCGCGTTGTGGTAGACCTCGTTGACATCGTCCAGGTCATCCAGCATATCCAGCAGTTTGATCATTTTCTGCTGGGCTTCCTCATCCAGTTCCACCGTATTCTGCGGGATCATGGAAATTTCCCCGGAGACGGGCTCGTATTTCTTGGCCAGTTCCGTATATACCGCGTTATAGTCATCGGGGGATGTATAAATCTCAAACAGCCCGTCCGAAGCGCGAAGGTCATCCGCGCCGGCTTCCAGGGCATCCATGGTCACTTCGTCCTCATCCAGGCCTTCCGCCTCGAGCACGATAATCCCCTTCTTGTCGAACATCCAGGCTACACACCCGGTTGCCCCCATGCTGCCGCCGCACTTGTCAAACGCATGACGGATATCGGATACGGTCCTGTTGCGGTTGTCCGAGATACACTCGACAATCACGGCTGCGCCTCCGGCCGCGTATCCTTCATAGGTGTTTTCTTCATAGTTCACATTGCCGGCTTCTCCGGCAGCTTTCTTAATGGAACGGGCAATATTGTCGTTGGGGATATTGTTGGCCTTTGCTTTGGCCACAACATCACGCAGTTTGGAATTGTTTTCCGGATCGGGTCCGCCCTCACGGACCGCGATTGCGATTTCACGCCCGATTTTCGTAAAGATCTTGCCGCGGGCGGCATCGTTCTTTTCTTTCTTATGCTTGATATTTGCCCACTTGGAATGTCCTGACATATTCATCTCTCCCGGATCAAATTGAGTATATAGAAAACCGAATACTCATACTTATTTTCCGAAGTATTATAGCACAGCTCTCTCCATCCGTAAAGCATCCTGCAAAACGGAAGTTCAGGTTCCTATTTTCCTAAATAAAAGTTATAATACAGGCAGGTGAAACGATCGAAACGCACGCTTCGTTTTCCATATGAATACGGGCCCGGGCATTCCCTGTTCCCCGGGTTCCGATTGATTCCGATTTCCAGGCAGGTTCCGAATATGAGCAAGAAAGAAAAAAAGATATTTCTATTTAAGCAGAGACGCCAGGCCCCGAACTTTGTGGTTACCGTCCTGGTCCACACCGTCCGCCTTGTGCTGTTGACGGCCTGTGTCTTTCTGTTTGCCGGTCTGGGGATGGCGATCGGGGTTGTCAGTGTTTATCATCAGACCACCCCGGACCTGAATGTCGGTAAGTTTGAGGATGTGCAGCTTACCTCCTTTATCTATGACTGCAACGGGGAGTTGATCACCGACTACCGCGGAACCGAAAACCGCATCTGGGTACACATTGAAGATATCCCGGCTTCCCTGCAGGATGCGTTTATTGCCACGGAAGACGAACGGTTCCGTACCCATAACGGCATTGACGTCAAACGTATTTTCGGCGCCCTTGTCCGGAACCTGGCAAATGATACGCAGCAAGGCGGGTCTTCCATCACCCAGCAGCTGGTAAAGCAGCGCCTGCTCAGCAGCGAAAGCAGCTATAAGCGGAAGCTGCAGGAAGCGTTTATTGCGCTGGAACTGGAGAAAATGTATTCCAAGGACCAGATCCTGGAATGGTATCTGAACATTGTCCCGTTGGGAAACGGCAATTACGGTGTGGAAGCCGCGGCACAGGATTATTTCCACAAGAGCGTCCAGGAACTTTCGCTGCGGGAATGCGCCGCGCTCGCGGCCATCACCCGGAACCCGACGCGCTACAATCCCAGACGCTGCTATTACAATGAGAATTCCTCCCCCTCCGTCATTGAGGACCGCTGCAATTATGTTTTGAGCAAGATGTTCGAGAACAAGCTGATTTCGGAAACCCAGTACACCGGAGCCAAAGCATCCCGTCTTTCCGTTGTCCGGGAATCCACGGTCAACCAGCTCTACGACATGCCGGCTGCCGTGGAAGCCGTTCTGGATGATGTGATCGAACAGATGCTGGTCGTCCATAACCTGCCGGACAATGCCACAAACCGGAAGCTGATGCGGGGCGAACTGCAGACCGGCGGGTATTCCATCTATTCCACCATTGACCCGAAACTGCAGAAAATCGCAGAGAACGTTGTCTATACCTACGACGAATGGCCGAAACTGGCTTCCGAATCCGACAGTATTATCCGCTATATCAACAGTGACGGGACAACCCGCGACGTTGTCCAGCCGCAGACCGGTTTTGTCCTCGTTGACAGTGCCACCCGGCAGGTACGGGCCATCGTCGGCGGCAGGCAGGCCCCTACCGGTTATCTGGAATATAACCGCGCGGTTTCCTCCACCATGCCGGTCGGATCCTCCATCAAACCCATCTCGGTCTACGGCCCCGCCTTTGAATCGGGCGTCGGGCTGGGAACCATCGTATGCAACCTCCCCATTCCGATCGAGGGATGGGGCACCAAGAAAGGATATCCCGCCAACTCTTCCAGCAACAATTCCCCGTTTGTCTCTATCCGAAACGGGATTACGGCTTCCCTGAATATCGTCGCCGCCAGAACCCTTCTGGAAGACGTCGGAACCGCCGACTCCAAAACCTACCTGACTTCCATGGGGATCCTTCCGGACCATGTCACGGAAGACGGGGCCGGATTAGCCCTGGGTACCAGCGGGATCACACCGTATGAGATGGCGCAGGCCTATACCACGATTGCCAACGGCGGTGTCTATATGCCATCCATCACCTTTACAAAACTGGTAGACGGCAACGGGACTGTCGTCATCAACCAGATGACCAATCAGGAGAAGCAGAAAAAAACCGTATTTGACAAGGGAACCGCCTGGATGCTGGTGGATTCCCTGACCAACGCCGTACGCAGCGGCACGGGAACCAGCGCAAAAATCGACGGGATTACCGTTGCCGGGAAAACCGGGACCAACTCCGACTACCGCGGCGCTTTCTTTGCCGGGATGACCCCGGACTATACCGCTGCCATCTGGGTCGGACATGACGGGTATAAAGCGCTCTCCTCCTCTTCCACCGGCGGAAAAGCCGCTGCCCCCCTCTGGCAGGCAATCCTGTCCAAAGTCTATGCCGCTTCCGCACTCCCCGATCATGAAATCCTGAATTACACTGCGGAAGAAGCCGGACTGGTAAAGGCGACCGTATGCGGCGTAACGGGGAAACTGGCCACGGAGAACTGCCGCAATGACCATGCCGGGATCAAAGTCGTTACGGATTACTTCCATCCGGAAGATGTCCCGAAGGCGAAATGCGATCTCCACGTCAAAGTCCAGATCTGTACGGAATCCGGTATGGTTGCCGGGATGTACTGTCCCGAAGAAAGCGTGGAGGAACGGGTAATCCTGTTCCCCCTGGAAAAGGATCAGACCCTCCTGAATGTGGACGCGAAACACCTGAACCCGTATCTCATCCACCTCTATTTCGACCAGCCTTTAGACACCAAGAAAGAAGTCAATCCCGCAGACCTGCGGGCTACCTGCGGCCTGCATCTCGCGCCGACACCCACACCCCTTCCGTGGCCGTTCAATCTGTTCGGGCGGGATTCCACCTCTTCCCCCGCTCCAACCCCGACAAAAACGCCTGTCCGCGGGAATGGGAACCACGAATAAAAACTGTTGACGGACATCTTCCGGAGCCTCCGGAGGATGTCCTTTTTTGTTCTGCCCGCAGGCTCAGCCCTACCGGATCCATCCGCATCCGGATCCGGAATATATCGTCCCGGGATATAGAACTTTATCCTGTATTCCTGTATAATATCCAACAGGAACCGGCGGGAAAATCCGGGATCCGGGTTTTCCCGCCGCATTCCGGTTCTGCCCCGGGAATCCGGATTCTTTTTCGATCTCCGGTCAAAATCAACAGACTGAAAGGAACCTCAAAATGAACGTTCAGGACCGCTTTTTAAAATATGTCTCTTTCCCGACCGCTTCCGATGAAAACAGGGATACCTGCCCGAGCACCGAGTCCCAGCTGGTTCTGGGACAGTATCTGGTGGACGAAATGCACTCCATCGGGATTTCGGATGCTTTCATGGACCCGCACGGATACGTTTACGGATCCATCCCGTCCAATGCGGAAGACTGGAAAGGCATTACCATCGGGTTCATCGCCCATATGGATGTGGTGGATGTCGTCCCCTTCTCCGACATTCATCCCCGCATCGTTACCTATACCGGGGAGGAAATCGTCCTGGGGAACAGCGGGCTTACCCTCAATGAATCCAACACCCCTGCCCTGAAAGGGATGAAAGGACAGGAGCTGATCGTAACGGACGGCACCACGCTCCTGGGCGCCGACGACAAAGCCGGGATTGCGGAAATCCTGACGATGGCCGAAACCCTCCTCAACCATCCGGAGATCAAACACGGGGAGATCAAAATCGGGTTTACCCCGGATGAAGAAATCGGCAGGGGCGCCGACCTGTTCGATGTTCCCGGATTCGGGGCGGACTTTGCCTATACCGTGGACGGCGGCGGGTTCGGGGAGGTCGAATACCAGACATTCAATGCCGCCTCCTGTGTTGTCACCTGTACGGGGCATTCCACGCATCCGGGCGGCGCTAAAGACCGGATGATCAATGCCTCCCTGGTTGCCATGGAATTCAACGCGCTTCTGCCCGCCCTGGAGCGCCCGGAACACACGTCCGGATTTGAGGGCTTTATCCACCTGACGCAGATGGAGGGGGAAACGGAGCACGCAGTCCTGCACTATATCCTGCGGGACCATGATGCCGGGAAACTGGAAGACAAAAAGCGTTTTGTCCGGAGTGCCGCGGAACAGATCAACCGCCGGTACGGACAGAAAGTCGTAGACATCGGGATCACTGACAGCTACCGGAATATGGAAGAAGCAATCCTTCCCCACTGGCACCTTATGGACACCGCTTATGCAGCAATCCGTGCCTGCGGGACCGAACCGGCCTCCGTCCCGGTCCGCGGCGGAACCGACGGGTCCCGGCTGTCCTACATGGGGCTGCCCTGCCCGAATCTTTGCACGGGCGGACACAACGGGCATGGGCGCAATGAATTTGCCAATATCCAGGAAATGGAAAAATGCACAAAGGTCCTCGTGAATATCGCTGCCCTGTATAAGGACATTGAAAAAACCAGGTGACCGGATTTCCTTCCGCGGGCTTTTCGCAGGGCCTGCGGATTCTCTTTCGCCCCCGTTCCCCCGGGACCAGGTGCGATCTGCAGCCAAAAGGAGTACCACCCATGTCAGAATCATTTTCCGTCCTGTCTTCGGCGGACTGGCCGCTGATCCAGAGGCCGGAGCGCTTCTCCTCCGTTCTTGAAATCCCCCTGGGATGGTCGGAAGACCGCAAATACCTGCTGTGCGGGAAAGACGGGGATTCCTACCTTTTGCGTCTTTCCCCGATCCGGGAAAAGGAGGAGAAACGGAAGGAATTCAACCTGCTGTGCCTCCTGCGCGCCGAGGATATCCCCCAGGTTCCCGAGCCGTTTGAGTTCTCGGATACCTCCGACGGGCAGTACTGTTACATGATCCTGAGTTTTGCCTGCGGGGAATGTGCCGAGGACTGCCTGAAAGCCTATCCGCCGTCCGGGCAGTACCGATTCGGGCTTTCCGCCGGACGGATCCTCAGAAAAATCCACGGGATTCCCGCTCCGAAAGGCCTGCCTTCCTGGCCGGAGTATTTCCAGGAAAAAATCGATCGGAAACTGTATACCGGGAAAACCTGTCCCGTCCAGTATGACCATTCCGAACGCCTGTTTTCCTTTATCGAAGAAAACCGCGGCCTTATCCCGGATGTTCCCCGGGTTACCCAGCACGGGGATTACCATGTCGGGAATATGATTATCGGGCAGGATACCCTTTCCGTCATTGATTTCAACCGGTACAGTTTCGGGGACCCCTGGGAAGAATTCAACCGGCTCCCCTTCTCCCTGCGCGTCAGTCCGGCATTCGCTTCCGGACAGATCGACGGGTATTTTGAAAAAGACGGGATCCCGGATTCCTTCTTCCCTGTGGTGAAGCTGTATCTAGCCGTCAACCTGGCCGGTTCTCTGGCCTGGGCTTTGAACTATGGGGAAAAGGAGATCGAAGTCCAAAAGGAGCTGTACCGTTCTTTCCTCTCGCAATGGCGGTCCGAAAACCCCGAATGGCACCGGGTATATTAATCTCCCTGAAGGCTGCCTCCCTTCCCGGCGCCGGGCTTTCACCGGTCCTCCGGCATTCCCGGGAACGGGCGTCATTCACGCGCAGCCGATGGGGAAACCCACAGCCCTATCGATTCCAAGGAACTTACAGACAGGAAACTTTTCCTGTCTGTATTTCGTCTCATAGATGATGCCTATTCCCCGTGCGCAAAGAAAGGTTGGGGAATCCCGGGGATCCCCTGCCGGGAAACAGGTCGGGTTTACGGATGCACCTTACACAAAAACGGATGGTTTTTTACATGAAATGACTTGTAAAGCCCCCGGCACCGTACTACCCTAAAACCGTGCGTCAAGCGCACCCGGAAACCGGGTTCGGTTTTCCCGCAAATCCGGACATAACGGACAAACGACTATAGCGATCATCGTATAATCTACTCTTGCAAATAAAGGCGGATATTCCATGGCTATGAATGAAGACAACACGAAGATTCCATCTTCTGTCAATCCACAAAACAGTACAGGTACACCGGAACCGGCAGGAACCCCTGCCCCGAAGAAAAAGACCTGGCTGATTATCCTGATTGCCGTCCTGGCTGCCTGTCTCGTGGGAGCGGCGATCTGGGGCGCCGTTCATCTGTATCGGATCGTATTCCGTCCCTCTGCGCTGTTCATCACTCCTTCCCCGAAGCCGGTTGCGGAACAGACCGTCACCCCGGAAGCCAACGTTCCGACACCGTCTGCGGCGCAGGATGCTACTGCCATCCCGCCAACGCCTACCCCGACCCTGAATCCGGAAGAGGAACTGCAGAAAAACGCGGATGTTTCCCTGATGAACAACATCCTCAATGTCCTCCTGGTCGGCGTGGACTACGCCCCGGAACGGGAAACCTGGAACGGCAAACACGAATACCATGCCGATGTTATGATGCTCTGTGTCATCAATTTTGATACCGGAGCCGTCAACCTGATTTCCATCCCGCGGGATACCTATGCGAAGATCCCCGGGGTAAACGGGAAATACAAAATCAATGCTTCCATCAACTGCGGCGGCGGCTGGCCGGAAGGGCTGACCAAGACCTGTGAAGCAGCCAGCTGGATGCTGGGCGGCATCCCGGTCGATTATTACTATGCCGTCACCATGCCGGTCGTCAAGGAACTGGTAGATGTCCTCGGCGGCGTGGATTACGATATCGAGATGGACTTTAAGCTCGCCGGAAGAACCTATAAAAAAGGCGTGCAGCATCTTGACGGGCAGGGGGTCCTGGATTACCTGCGTGTCCGCAAGAACATTGAGAAATCCGGCGACCAGAACCGGATCAACCGTCAGAAACAGATGCTGATTGCCCTGTTCAAGGAAGCGCTGCGCCAGAACCTGATCGTCAAGGCGCCGGACATCGTCCAGGCTTTCCAGGGAAAACTGGAAACCAACCTTTCCTATTCCCAGACGGCAGCCCTTGCCCTTTTCGCGCTCCGTACCGATCCGGACAGCATCGGGATGTCCTCCTTCAACGGGGCCAGCACAGATATCTATAACTGGGGATTCGTATTAACGGACCAGAACAAACGCGTCAAACTGATCAAGGAAATCTACGGCGTGGATGTCCCACAGTATAAGGAATATTCCCGCCCGTACTGCCTCTGGGAGTGGGACATGCTCCGCTGCGAAGCATATACTGCCCAGAGCAAGGATGCCTATCAGGCCATCACAAAAGCTTTCGAGGCCGATCTGAAGCTGCCGGAGTTTACGCCCTCCCCGAAGCCGACCCCATCCATGACCCCGACGCCTACAGAGACGGAAGCTCCGCCGGAGGAAACTCCCGGTGAGTCCCCGGCCCCTACGGATCCGAAGCAGGCCAGGATCGTCTTTGCAGCCGCTACTGCAAGCCCCTCACCTACCCCCAGTTCTTCCGCGACGCCCAAGCCGACCAAGACCCCGGCCGGGAATGTACGGAAATACTCCAAGGCACAGCATACCGCTTACCAGGATTACAAAAAAGCCTATGCGGCGATGACCAAGTGTTATAAACAGTACACCTACGAAAAGGCGAAGAAAGCTTCCGATGACGCCCTTCTGAAGCTGCACGACGAATTCCTGGCCGCCCTGACCACTTACCAGGGCCGCACCGAGGAACTGGCCAAAGTTGTCGGATATAAAAAGAGTATTTCCTGGAAAGTAAAACTGGAATACGATATCAAGGTTGACTTCCGATAAATTTTTCCCGGTTTCAAACACAAACCCCGGATTCCCCGGGAAACAGAACCGGTATTTTCAAAGGATGCCCCCTGTATGGGACAGGGAGCATCCTCTTTTTTTCCGGATCCTCCTGCCGGTACAGCCTATCATCCCGGAAGACCGTTTTCCCGGATCAACCGCCCCGGCCCGGGAAAGCAGGTTGTATTCACAGCCCATCTGACAGGTTCCATACCCTTCAAAAAAAGTAA
>JAFPSR010000067.1 GCA_017413675.1 Clostridia bacterium
CATGATCGACGAGTTCCAGGATATCGACTTCCTGCAGTATGAACTGATGGAAGTACTGTGTGCCTGGCACAGAAATCTGTTTGTAGTCGGCGATCCGGATCAGACCATTTATACCTGGCGCGGAGCGGACGGGCGTTTCCTGATGGATTTTGATACAAAGTTTCCGGGAACCCGCACGATCATGATGATGGAAAACTACCGCTCCACGCAGCCGATACTGGCAGCAGCCAACTCCCTGATCGAGAAAAACAAGTTCCGCCTCCAAAAGAGACTGCTGCCCCTGCGTTCCGGCGGACCGCCTGTGGTTTGCCACTTTGCGGACACACAGGAAGCAGAGGCGAAATGGATCTGCGATGAGATCCACCGCCTTCAGGCAGAGGGCGCAGACTACGGAGACATCACCCTGCTGTACCGGGCCCACTACGTGACACGGACCATCGAACAGGTATTCTTACAGGAGAAAATTCCTTACACCATTTACAGCGGCGTGCAGTTCTTCGACCGCATGGAAGTCAAAGATTCCCTCAGTTATCTGCGAATGATCGCCTACAAGGACGACCTGTCCTTCCGCCGCATCGTCAACGCGCCCAAACGCAACATGGGAAAACGGCGGCTGGCTTTTCTGGAAGAGTACGCCGCAGAACATGGCTGTACGCTGTACCAGGCCCTCACCGAAACGCTGGATGATCCCATTTTTAAAGGGACCAGAGCCGGTCAGTTCGTGACCCTGGTGGAAAGGTACGCCTCTGCCTATGAAGACCGCCCCGTTTCGGAAATGCTGTCCGCCCTTCTCAACGAGAGCGGCTACGAGAAAATGCTGAGGACGGAAGGCAGCCAGGAACGGCTGGACAATGTGGCGGAACTGAAGCAGTCCGTCTACGAATATGAAACCACCTGCGGCGAAGAGGTTTCACTGCCCCACTATCTTACCCATGTAGCCCTGTTCACCAACGCAGACAGCGCGGATTCAAAAGGAAAGGTGAAGCTGATGACGGTCCACGCGGCCAAAGGGCTGGAGTTTTCCACAGTGTTCCTGTGCGGTATGAACGAAGGCATCTTCCCCTCCCGGAAGGTTCACACCCTGGAAGCCATGGAAGAAGAACGCAGACTTGCCTTTGTAGCCGTCACCCGGGCAAAGGACAGACTGTACCTTTCCCGGGGAGCAGGCCGCAATTTCGACGGTTCTCCCCAGTATCCGTCCCGCTTTATTCTGGATATAGACAGTAAACTGCTGCATTATACAAAATAACCCCGGGCAGAGCTGATCAAAGAAACCCGCGAGTATTTCGGGTTCAGCCAGAAATATATGCCGGAAAAGGAAAGCGATATCGCCTTCTCCATAGGACAGCGGGTACGCCATGCCGTATTCGGCGCCGGTACCGTCACCGGCGTGGACAGGGACAAGTGCGCCCATTTGGTACAGTTCGACAGTATAGACACGCCCCGGAATATCTCCTTCCGGGCAAAACTGGAAAAAATATAACAGAACACTCCATTATCAATATACAAAAAGAGCCCTGAGATGCGTTACTGTCTCATGGCTCTTCCTTTTGAAATTCGCTCAAAAACTATCTGTTTATGCAGGTAGATGTTGCCTGATCGGATTTTCGATTCTCAGCTTATAAATTTTACAACACACCCCGATAGTAATGCCCTCTTGTGGTCCCCGGCATATTTTCCGCTGTCCCGTCCTGCAGCATCAGGACTTCTTTGAACCTCCGCACCAGACCCCGCAACTGGTTCGGTTCGTAGGTCCGGCCGTCAATGCGCAACCGGGCGATGCCCATAATCCTTAATTCTGACAGGCCGCCCAGCACGGACAGATCCTGTGAGTTCAGCACGTGCATGCGGCAGAACTGGTCCCCGATCAGACGGAACCTGGCATCCTTCCGGTCATGCAGATAGATTTCCTCTTTACACCGGAACGTACAGGCTCCTTTATCAAGATTGCCCAGGAAGCTGCCCCCTGCGCAGTATTCAGACACCATCATCTCAATGGGACCCTGTACCATGCACTCCAGTAGCAACGGGCTGACCCCGGCCAGATGAGCCAGTTGTCCCATGTTCAGCTCCACGGAAAGAGTAGCCCCCACAGCGCCC
>JAFPSR010000068.1 GCA_017413675.1 Clostridia bacterium
AAGCCGATGCTGGACATGCTCTTCGATTCCGGCGAGATCGAGCCGTGCATCATCGTGTCGACCACCTATTATTTCGACCCGATGGGCGACGCGGCTGAGCGCCTGATCACCGGCCGTGTCCCGGCTGGCGACGGCGGCTGGGAAGGCATCCCGGGCAACTTCTTTACGGAAGTAGTGGAGGACATCATCCCGGCGGTGGAAACGAAGTACAACACCTACCTGACGGACGGCTCCGCCGAAGCAATCCGGGCATCCCGGGACCACCGCGCGTTCTCGGGCTATTCCCGCGGCGCCGTGATGACCTGGCGCATGTTCCGCCATGCCTTCGAGTATTTCCGCTGGTTCGCCCCGATGAGCTGCATCACCATGGGGGACAAAAAGCACGGTTCTTCCATTACGCCGGAAGAGGCTGCCGCCTTTGTGTCCGAAGCGGTGCAGGAGCACCCGGAACTCCCCTTCTTTATCTACGGGACCAACGGGGGGCCGGAAGACGTCGTGGAGATGAACCGGCAGATGGACGCGATTACCAAAGCGCCCGGGTTCTCCTACGGCACGGACCCGGCGAAGAACAACATCTACTATTCCGTATCGGATTTCTATCACACGGACTACCTGGTCCCGTACTACTACTGGAATTCCCTGAAAGTCCTGTTCAAGTCCTGACCAGACCTATAATATTCCCGGCTGCATTTTTCCGCAGCCGGGAAGAAAAACCTGAAGAAATGCAGTTGTTTTTTCGGTCTGGTCCCAAAGCCGGAGGTTTTTGTACTATACTGTAAACGAGCAGGAAAAAGGAGGAGCATCATGACGCGATACGAACAGGCTGTTGCCTTCTGGCAGGGGAAAAAGATCACTACGGATGCGGCGCTTGCGGAGGCCTTAAATGGCCATAGTATCGCGTTTGCCTACCATTCCGGAAGAATGGAAAATGAATGTGTCACCTTTAATGACACAAGGGAGATTTTTGAGCATGATGGGGTGGTCTCGTATACCGGAGACCTTCGTACCCTGTTCGAGATCCGCAATGCCAGGGATGCGAACGAATTCCTGCTGACATCCTTCCGGGATCAGCGGCGGCTGGATGAGAGCCTGGTAAAGGAATTCCAGCGCCTTCTGACCCAGGGTACCTATGACACAAGACGCTGGCAGCTTGGCGAACGCCCCGGGGAATATAAAAAGCATGACTATGTGACCGGGAAAAATGAAATTGGTGCTGCAGCCGCGGATGTTTCAGAAGAAATGAATGAGTTGCTTTCCGAAATGGATAATATTCCGGAGGGGAAAGTCCTGACAGCGGCGGCATATTATCATGTAAAGTTCGAGAATATCCATCCCTTTGCGGACGGGAATGGCAGGACCGGGCGGCTGACCATGAATTATTTCCTTCTGATCCATAACCATCCGCCGATTATTATCCACGAGGAAGACCGGAAGCGCTATTATTCCGCGCTGGAAGCATGGGATGAAAGGCAGGAACTTGCTCCGATGGTGGAGTTTCTTCAGGATCAGACCGTAAGAACATGGGAAAAACAGATCGAACGCACCGAAAGAAAGAAGAATGTCCGGACAAAATAAAAAACATCCCGTTTCCATACGGGCAGCCTGCGGGAATCATTCCCTGCAGGCTGTTTTCCTATCCCGGGAAGAAAGCTCCTGCGATCCTGCGGGCTCCGGGATCCCGCATCCGAAAGGAAGGGTTCAGGAGGGGAGAAGGAACCGGAAAAGCCCCAGAAGAACCAGGAGCAGGAGGTTGACCAGGGAGAAAACCAGCAGGAACCGCATGGGACGGGCTCCTTCTTCCGCAGAATACAGTTTCAGGCTGATCAGGCTGGCAAGGCTGGCGATCGGGGTTCCCAGTCCCCCGACATTGACGCCGAGGAGCAGGGCTTTGGCGTTGCCGGTAAAGCCCGCCAGGAGCAGGGCAGCCGGTACGTTGCTGATCACCTGGCTGGTCAGAAGGGAGGCCGTAAATTCCCTGCCGGACAGGATCCTGTGCAGGAACTCACGCACCGGCTCGATCCTTGCGAGGTTCCCTGAAAAAACAAAGAAGAAAACAAAGGTGAGGAGCAAAAGGAAATCCGCTTTTCCCAACAGCTTCCGGTCCAGCAGGAAAAAGCCCAGAAGGACAATCCCCAGCATGACGGGCCACGGGAGGAAACGCAGGACCGCGGCCAGGCAGACGACGAACAGGACCAGGCTGACCGCGAGGGTGCGGGGCTCTACCTCCGGGGCTGCCTCCGTACGGATCCCGACCCGTTCCCGGGGCAGGAACAGGCATAACAGGAGGATCAGGAAAAGGGACAGGATCCAGAAGGGGAAGGTTGCAGACAGGAAAGACCCGATGGAAAACCCATAGAAGGAATACAGGTACAGATTCTGCGGGTTGCCCACGGGGGTTAGCATGCTGCCCAGGTTCGCGGCAACGGTTTCCAGGACTACGACCGGGATACGGAACCTGCGGGTGATCTCCGGGGAAAGGACGGCGAAGGTAAAGGGGACGAAGGTCAAAAGCGCCACATCGTTGGTGATCAGCATGGAACTGACAAAGCACATCAGGACCAGGAGGATCCCGAGCAGGCGCACCTGCCCGCTTTTCCGGCAGAGGGCCAGCGCCATGCGGTCAAACAGCCCGGCTTTCCGGAACCCGGCGATCACGGTCATCAGGGAGTACAGAAGGGCCAGGGTGCGGAAATCGATATAGCTGAGATATACCTTGTCGGGGACCACGAAAAAGCAGCTGATCCCCGCCGCAAGGGCGGCTGCAACCAGCACCGGTTCCCGTTTGACAAAACCAAGTATTTTTTTCATGGCAAAGCCTCCTGACGGTTTTCCAGTATAGCCGGATTCAGACCGGTACGCAAGAAGGGAAAGCTTTCACTATTGTTTTTGACAGGGAACTGATTCCTCCCTATACTTTGAAGTAGAGGAAGAGTACAACACGGTCCCTGTACTGGGATCATTAAGAGGATGGTATGAAGAAAACAGTCATTATTCTGATAGCCGCAATCCTGCTCCTGGCAACGGCAGGGTGTTCCCTTTTGCAGAAGATTCCTCAGATCCTTCCCGTGAAGGATCTCACAGTCCGGGAAATCGGAATTCATGATATTCCCTCGGAAGGGGAAAGAAAGCAAGTCCCCATTCTTGCTCCCAAGGAAACCCGCGTTCCGGTCGGGACTCCGTTTCTGGAGAAAGATGGGCTCCGGATCCTTCTGGATTCCTATGAGGTGTCCGGGTACGCGGCGGTAAACGGACCGGTTTTCCATCTGACGTTATACAATGAAACCGAACAGGATATCCGGGTTACGGCCAGATCGGTATGTCTGAACAGCTACGAAATGCAAAGTGATCTGGATGTACGGGTCCCGGCCGGGACGGAAGTGCAGGCCGATATGAGGATCCAGGAACGGCTTTACCGGGAACTCTATTTCATTGTCTGGCCGCGGGAACTGCTTGCGGACTTTGTGGTCTGGGAAGCGGAAACGGAAACCGTCCTTGCCGAGTTCTACGATATCTCCGCAAAACTCCCGGCTATGCAGGAAGAGGAACCGCCTGCGTATCGGGACGGCGGCCTGGTTCTTTTAGACTCCTCGCAAGGCGAGATTGTCTGTATGAACGGCTGGTATAAAGATCAGCAGGAGGCCGGGTATGACCTGGTTCTGTTTGCTTCCAATCAGGCAAATACGCATCTATTGATGATCCTGAAGGAAGTCCATCTGGCGGATGGGACCCGGATTCCGGTAGAGGGCAGCCTGACGGTACGCCCGGGGAAGAAAGGGTTCCTTTCGGTATTCCTGAGCCGGGAAGAACTGAATGCCTACGGCATCGGGGCCAGGGAAGAAGCCGGAGGCACCGTGGAAATCCGGACCTGCGCAGGCCTGAGGGGGGAACAATGGAACCGCGGGCTCTTTGGAGAAGACCGAATGGACCAGATGCCCCTGGAAGCCTTTCCGGAACAGGATTACCAGGAAGACACCGGGTTCCTGCTCCTGAACCGGGAAAACGTGACCGTCCGGGCCGGCAGCCCCCAGCAGCAGTATATGGGATATGTCTATTATGTACCGATCCGGGTGAAAAATGACGGGACGGAGAAGGTCCGTGCCGGGATCTCGGAAATATACGCGGATGGCTGCCTGCTGGAGCGGGCGGATATCCCTCTGGAGATCGAAGGGGGAACCACGGCGGACGCCCAGATCACACTTACATTGGAAGACCTGAAACCCTATGCCCTGGAGGATGTCCGGAACCTGACTGTCCGGGCGTATGTGGAAAAAACAGACGGCACCCGGACAGAAGGGGAATTCCTGGTTGTCCCGCTTGGCGGGAAGGAGGCAAATCGCCGGGTCCCACAGGACGGGGAAACGGTTGCGGATACGGAGCAGGTCTATATCCGGATTCTGAAAGGCGAAAAAACTTCGTCCGGCACGGGCAGATACACATTTTTCCTGGAAAACCGAACCGAAGGCCTTATGAAAATCCGACTGCAGGAAGGGGAAGACATCCTGGATACGGTCTGGATTCCGGCCAATGGGGCTGCGTACCGGACCTATGTACTGGCATACAGAACGAGGAAACACGGGGAGGGGACCGAGCCCCTGACATTCGTACTCCTGGACCGTTGGGACCATGAAATCGGAAGTACGGAATCGGTTTCGTTCCTTTGGAAATAGACCGCAATCCCAATTCGGAAAATTCAGCCTGGGTACCGGCAGAAATGCCGACCCGGGGAAAGGATATGTTACATGAGTAAACTGCCGATCAGCCTGATCATCGATGATCCGGCGCCCAGGGTTTTTGTCTACTATGAGCATTCCGACGTCCGGGAAACCGCGGACGGGCGTCCGCTCGTCAGTGAGGTTCCCAATTCTTTCGTGCGCGCATTCGCGGATACGATCCATAGGTACGGGATCCGCGGGAAATACAGCGTAGTCCCCATGCCCGGCGGACGGGGGGATATCGTCAACGGCATCCCGGGGTTCCCGCAATCCGAAATTGAGGAATGGCTGGATATCATCCGCTCCAGGGTAGCCGGGCCCTTTTCCATCGGGCCGGAGATGCTGACCCATCACAAAGCGGTGGACCTGGAAAACGGCGGGTATCTGCCGCAGCGGGAGGATGAATGGGCTTCCGACAAGAGCGCGGAGGAACTGACCCCGTATATCGCCAGGGCCCTGACCCTGCTGAAGCAGGCGGACCTGCCGGCCAGCGGCGTAACGTCGCCGTGGTATTTCGGGATCGAACGGGAAAAGGAATACGTCAAGGCCATTTCGAATGCGTTTGACCAGGTCTTCGGGAAGAAAGATGCCTGGTATTTCCTGCGCCCGATGCGGGGCATGCCCGATGCCCGGCCGTGGGTGGCGCGCAATGAGGGCGGGCACAGGCTCGTATCCATTCCCGCTGCGACGCCGGACGTGTTCTGGCAGACGATGAACACCACGGACACATCCGAGGAGTATGTTTCCTCCATTGCCGACCTGCACCTGACGAAGGACGGGAAACAGGGGGAGATCCTCAAGGTCATGGAGCGCGGCGGCTGGCCGATCCTGATCGCCCACTGGCAGTCCCTGTTCGCCAACGGGCTGGGTACGGGCCTGCGGGTGCTCGCCGAGGTCGCGGACCGGGTGGAAAAAAACCTCGGGAACGAGGTGGAATGGATGTCCTTTACCGAGATTATGGACAAGGTCCTTGCGGAGCCGGAGAAGTACCCCGTCCCGGCCTGCTTTGCCGCGGAGATGCGGTAACCGGGACCGAACAGGAGAAAGGAAAGTGTATATGAAAAAAATCAATCCGGCATACCTGATGACGGCGGAGGAAGGCAGGCAGTGGAACGCGTTCAAGGCAACGCTGGGCCCGATTTACCCGGGATATGAAAGCTTTGACACGTACATGCACTGGCTGCGGGAACGCTTTGCGGAATACGGCTGCGTGGACTTCCGGGAACATCACTGGACGCACGAAACCTACCGCGTCCGGGACTGGCCGGACCATGAAAGCGGCGCGCTGCGCCTTTGGGTGGAGGGGAAGGAAATCCCGGTTGGGACGTTCCTCATGCTTTCCCCGTCCACCGGGGAAAAGGGGTTTACGCTCCCCCTGACCTATTACGACGTGCGGGAGGGCGACCCGAAACCGGGAGCCTTTGCCGGGAAGATCGTGGTTATGCGGGAACAGCCCATGCCCAGGCCGCCGTTTACGGACGAATTCCTGGCCAGCTATGTGGTGACGGATACCGACTACCGTTCGGACCCGGAACCCCCGGCCCCGATGTTTACTATTGTGGATCCCCGGAAGAATAATTCCTGGAATACCCGCTGGTCGTTTGCCCAGTGGGGCGGCATGGTCCAGAAGGCCATGCTGGGCGGGGCGGCCGCCATGGTCGTGGTTTCCAACCTGACCTACGGGACCCTGCGGGGCCTGTACGACCGGCAGAGACGGCATACGGTGCCGTCCCTGGTCGTGGACCGCACGCAGGGGGAAGCATTGGTCGATGCCGCCCGCGCGGGGAAGCTGGCAGGGCTGACCCTGGTCAGCGAGTTTTTCCCGGCGGATGCCTGGAACTTTGTCTGTTTCCTGCCCGGCAGGGATTACGGGACGGACCGGGATGAATACGTAACGGTCAACAACCATGTGGATGCCATGTCCTTAACGCAGGATAACGGCTCCCTGGGTTCCCTGGGCATCGCCCGGTATTTTTCCCATATCCCGCAGGCGGAAAGAAGGAAAACGATCCTGTTCTGCCTGGATTCCCGGCATTTCATCGAGGGTTTCGAGAACGGCAATATCGAGCATGACCCCTACCGGGTTTTCCCGGACCTGGTTAAAAAGGTGACCGTCACGATCGGGCTGGAGCATATGGGCGAAATGGAAGCGGCGGAGGATTACGCGCACAACACCATGGTGCCTACGGGCCGTCCGGAACTGAGCTTTATGAAAGCGGACGACAACGACTTCTGCGCAGACCTTCTGATTCAGTCCGTGATCGACAGCGGGCTGGAACGGGCGGATATCAAGATTGACGGCCGTCCGGGCCTCCACGGGCAATTTAAGGGGCGTGTGCGGGCGATCCAGGCTGCCTGCCACCGGCTCGGGGTGTGTGAGATCGGGTTGGCCGGCAACTGGCCGGGAGCCCATACCCAGACGTTCTCCGGGATGGAATATTTCGGGGAGAAGAAGTTCCGGGACGAAGTGCATGTCTGGACGCAGGTCACGGCAGGCTTCCTGGAAACGGACAGCATCGTGTACAACATTGTCTGGGCAAAACTGAATACGGCCATCCGGCAGTCGGAAGCATTGTCCGTCCCGGCCAGGGAGGGACTCCTGCAGGAGACGGCATCCGTGTTCCGGTCTGTTGTCAACGGGGAATACGCCGCAGCGGCCCAGAGGCTTTGTACGAAACTGGTTCCCGCGGCACGGGAACTGAACGCGGAAACCGTCGCGGAGGCGGCGGAAAAAGCCGCGGAAGCGCTGCGCACCTGCTGCGGGGAATAAACGAAGGCAGTCCGGGCGGGCAGACCGCCGGCGGGGACTGCCGGAAGGAGGAACCATGCAAAAAAGAATCACGGCACTGCTCCTTATTGCGGTGCTTCTCATCCTGCCGCTTACGGGGTGCGGCTCAAAATCCGGGGGAAAGGGCAGCGCGCCTGCGGGGGACGCCTCTGTGCTCCTGGAGGAAAACGGCCTGAAGGTGGTTTACCGGGGGTTTGTCGACGAACCGGGGGAGGAACCGTACCTGGATCTGGAGATCGCCAATTCCGGGGAAAGGGACCTGCGGCTTTCCATCCTGCAGCTGATTGTCAACGGGTATATGCTGGAAAACCCGTATTTTCAGTATACCGTGGACGGCAGCCCGAATACGGGTATGGACCTGGATATCGCGGCGGGAAAAACCGGGATGTACAGCCTCCGGATCACGCGTTATGAGATGAACCTGATCGGGATCAAGGCAGTCGGTACCGTGGAAGGGAAATTCGATGTCAGCGACGCCCGGGAAGGGGACGCCCTGTTCGTAACGAAAATGTTCCGTGTGGAAACAGGGACAGCCGAAGAAATCGCGGAGAGCGGGACGCCTGTCTATGACGGGGAAGGGATCCGGATCTATGTCCGGGGAACCATGAATGACGGATTTTCCGAGAACGCCGTGATCAGTGTCGTGAACGATACGGATAAGGAAATCCTGGTGACCTGCCGGGAGTGCCTGGTGAACGGGGAAGCGCGGGAAGGATTCTACAGCTCCGTTGTAGCCCCGGGGAAACGCTCGGTTACGTTCCTCGGTTTCGGCATGGATTTCCAGGGGACCGTGGAGGAGCTTGCGGTTTCCTTTATGATTTACGAGAACCCGGAAGACTGGGACATGGATTCCCATCTGATCGCGGAAACCGAGCTTGTGAAGGTCCGGGATCTCCCCCGGATTATCCCCGAATCATAAAAAAACCGAATGAGACAGGGTATGGAAGAAAAGATCCATGCCCTGTTTTTTTGATTAATACGCACTTTAACAGGAAGGCAACACGGAAGAACAAAAATAGTAGTATTATACAAGTGTAATAAAAAGAAAAGAAGGAATAGCAATGAAAATGACAGACAGAAGCGGAAAGCTTCAGATTAAAAAAAGTGACAGCATTACGGAAACCCTGGTATCCGTCAACCGCGCCCTGGCGATGGAATATGCCCCGGTGCGTCCGGACCGCAAGGCGTCCGTCGGCGTGATCCTGATGCACAGCGACGGTAAGTATATGACGATCAACATGGGACCCGCCCTGGCCGAGCGGGGGTACCGCGTACTGGCCTGTGAGTCCATCCAGGGCGGCGCGATGGAGCCGAAACTCGGGAGGCTGCACGGGTTTGTGAAATACCTGAAAGCCGATCCCAAGACAAAAAGTCAAGAACTTTTTAGTATCCTTGCGAAAAAAGTGCTGATTTCATGCGGGTTTGCTGTTTCGGAATCCCCCTACTAAAATGCACTTGGCAGTCAAATTCAGCGTATAGCGAGTAGCATGTTTTTGAAATCAGATTGTCATTTTCATTCTCATGCCCCTCTTTTTATGTCCCTAATAGCGCATATTATTCGGGACATGCTCTTGCATTTCTGTCCCGAATAAAGTATATTATTAGGGACAGGAGGCAATACGATGGAAGAAAACAGTTATATTTCTCAGATCACAAAGCGAATTGACGAAGCTCCTTTTGGCTCCGCGTTTGTCGTCTCCGATTTTACGGATCTGGCAGAATACGAAACAGTCAAAAAAACAATTGCACGCTTAGAGAAAAAAGGTATGATTCGCCGTGTACTTCGAGGCGTATATGATAAGCCAAAATTCAGCACCCTTCTTCAGGAATATGCTGCTCCCATCCCCGATCAGATAGCACACGCCATTGCCAGGTGCTATAACTGGACCATTTCTGCAAGCGGAAATACAGCCCTGAACCAGCTCGGTTTATCTACACAGGTACCGGCAGACTGGTCTTATATCAGCAGTGGTCCCTATAAAAAATACACTTTCGGCAATATTACACTGGTGTTTACTCATCGTTCCGACAGTCAGATGATCGGCATGTCTGAAAAAACACTTCTTCTCATCCAGGCAATAAAGGCTATCGGTCAGGGAAATATCCGTGATACCGATATAAAACGGATCCGGAATAGACTTTCTTCTGACGAATGTCAGGCCATCCTTTCTGAATCCCGCCATACGATCAGCTGGATTTATAAAGTTATCAAAGACATCTGCAGATTGGAAAGGGAATAAGATATGTACGGAATTGCCAAACTCCCCAGTGAAGAGCGCGAAATACTATTTCAAAACACTGCTGCCAGAATGGGTATGAATGCAGCCATCATAGAAAAAGACTTCTGGGTATGTCTAACACTGGACTATTTGTTTCACAAATGCCGATGGAAGAAAGCATTTGCATTCAAAGGCGGTACGAGTCTCTCCAAGGTCTATAACCTGATCGATCGCTTTTCTGAGGATATGGATACAGTGAGCCATGGGAAAAACGTTCCAACACACAACAGCAGAAATTCATTGACGAGTCCTCAAATCGTGTTACAGCTTTCTTGAAAAACGACTTTCTCCCGGTGTTTAAGGCAGATATGGCTGAATACACAGGAAGGTCCATCTCGGTTTACATTGGCGATGATGATCCGGGAACCGTCAAATTCGGATATCCCCGTACCTTTGAAGATTCTTCCATCCTTCAGGAAATCCGCCTTGAGATAGGCGCTTTGGCTGCCTGGACGCCAACACAACTGGCTGATATCCATCCATACGCTGCTGATTACTATCCCAGAGTTTTCAGTCAGACGTCTACGCAGATACTGACAACCACCGCAGAGAGAACCTTCTGGGAGAAGGCTACTATCCTTCATCAGGAAGCTCATCGACCGGAATCATCAAAGATCCCGGAAAGGTACTCTCGTCATTACTATGATTTATACTGTATGGCCAGTAAGGGCGTACTGGAGAAAGCCATGGCCCAAAAGGCTCTGTTAACTCAAGTCGCGGACTTTAAGCAAACTTTTTACCCACGCAAATGGGCACAATACGAGTTGGCAAGGATCGGCACTCTTAAGCTTATCCCTGCTGCTCACAGCATGGAGAGACTCCGCTCAGATTACGCGAGGATGCAATCCATGATCTATGGAAACTATCCCGATTTTGATGAAATGATGCAGTTTATCAAAAAGCTGGAAACTCAGATCAACGCAGCGGAGTAGCTTGTACCACCTTAGGCATAATTATCGTTGACTGTATGGGCTACTTTGCACGAATAAAATGCTCTTTGTTGGTAACCCGGAAACGTTGAAAAGTCTTTTCCTGTCAAACACTTATAAAGTCTGAGAAAAGGGCGCCGTTACGGCGCCCCCGATTCATATATAGGACTGCGGATCATTTCCAGTGCTTCAATTGGGAAAGGTATCCGTCAAACTGAACCCGCCGCACCGTTTCGGGCGCGTTGTCCGGATTCGGCATATGCCCGATCAGAAAGTCGATCAGCGCGTCCTTGGAAGTATACGTAAACGTTCCATCCGCATAGCACCACCTGCAGAAATCCTCGTTAAAACTGCCGTCCGGCTCCCTGCTGATCATGCCGTCCTCGTTCAGCGGCATCCCGCAGCACTGGCAGACAAGCTGCCTCGGGCTTCCGAGGAGCGTATTGATCGACACGTCAAACTCCCTGGAAAGAAGCTTCAATGTGTCGGTATTCGGCTGCGTTTCCCCGTTCTCCCAGCGGCTGACCGCCTGTCTCGTCACCATGACGCGCTCTGCCAGCTCCTCCTGCGTCAGATGCCTCTCTTCCCTGCATTTTCTGAGTATGTCCCTGATTTCCACGTGCGGATCTCCTCTCTGATTCTTTCTGATCCTATTATCGCCCTGCGCGGCTTTGTCCGCAAGCAACACGCTGTTGCTTTACATGCCCCGTGATCCGCATACGCGGACTGCTGTTACCAGGATCTTACTGAAGCTTCTCGTTCACGAAAACCACCGAGGTCGGGGATTTCACGACCATGACGCTCTCCTGATGGAAAAAGACGCACAGATCCTTCGCGATCTCGTCGGTCAGCTTTTCCCCGGGATCCATCAGGGTCAGGACCAGCGTGTTCTCCTCCGTGTACCGGCCGTCCTCATGGAAGTATCCGCCGTTGATCACCTGTACGGAAAAGGACACCCGGTAGCTTCTGCATACGGTCTTCAGGATGGAAAGATATTTCTCCGTTTCGAACTTCTGCTCCCCCGTCTCGGAATCGTTCAGCCCGACATAGATCGATGTTTGCTGTGACATTTTCTGATCTCCCCGATGCATAGAATGCGGTTCTCAGTATTTCCTGCTCACGATTGCGTACGAAACAAGGTACGCGACCAGGATCAGGCATACGGAATACGACAGGACCTGCGAAAGCTCATGCTTCCCGAGAACCATGGCGACGATCACGCCGGCGGCTTCGATCAGCACCACGATATACCCCGCCCAGGACCAGCTCTTCATCCTCAGGAAGCGGTTCCGCTCGTCGCTGACCTCCGTATCCCATTTCTCACGGTACGCGGCGTCCGTCCTGTACCGGACGTTCCGTATGATCTGAAGGATCCCGACCGCAATGAGCGCTCCGCCCATTCCGGCGTACAGCGTGGAGTCCAGCGCGCCCGCAATTGACAGCGCCAGCAGCGCGATGCCGATCACGACCCAGATAATGCTTAAGATCAATCTTTTAT
>JAFPSR010000069.1 GCA_017413675.1 Clostridia bacterium
AAGCCGAAGAAGAACGCCGACCATCCGACCATGAAGCCGGTACCGTTACTGGCGTATCCGATACTGAACTCCAGTCTTTTCAACAGCATCGTCTTGGACCCGTTCGGTGGCAGCGGTTCGACACTGATAGCCTGTGAGCAAACGGACCGTATCTGCCACACCATCGAGCTGGATGAAAAATATTGTGATGTCATCATCAAACGGTACATCGAACAGGTCGGCACTTCCAGGGATGTGGAACTCATCCGGGACGGAGTGACCTACCGGTATGAGGAAGTGGAGGTCAAGGATGGGAACACTGACGCTGGGCAGCCTGTTTGACGGTTCCGGGGGATTTCCGCTTGGCGGAATCCTGGCAGGGATCAAACCGGTATGGGCTTCGGAAATCGAACCGTTCCCCATCCGTGTAACAACGAAGCGGCTTCCGTCCGTGAAGCATTACGGTGATGTAAACAAACTGGATGGCGGAGAGTTGGAGCCTGTGGACATAATCACCTTCGGCAGCCCATGTACCGACCTTTCCATAGCCGGAAAGCGCGAGGGGCTGGAAGGGAAACAGTCCGGTCTGTTCCATCAAGCCATCCGTGTGATAAAGGAAATGAGGGAGAAGACAAATGCAAGGTATCCAAGGTTCATTGTTTGGGAAAACGTACCCGGAGCCTTTTCCAGCCACGGAGGGGACGACTTCCAAAGGGTCCTCGAGGAAATCTGCGGTATCTGCGACGGTTCGGTTTCAGTACCTGGATCTGCGAAGTGGGAACCGGCAGGATGCATCCTGGGTGACGGGTTCTCCGTTGCTTGGCGCGTCCTCGACGCAGACGCTTGGGGCGTGCCCCAGCGCAGAAAACGCATCTATCTTGTCGGACATCTTACTGGTCACTGTGCCGGAAAAATATTATTTGAGTCGGAAGGCGTGTCTGGGTATTCTGCAGAGGGCTTCCGCGCGTGGCAAAGAACTGCCTGCCATACTGAAGGCAGCGCTGGAGAGACAGGCGTCGGTATCTGCCTGAACGATCAGGGCGGCAACCGGATGGACGTGACCTGTGAGACCAAGGCACCATTACGGGCAGAAGCGCATCACCAGGCAGTTGTTCTGTTTGAGAATCATGGAAACGACTCCCGTTATACTGGCCCATTGGAATCTGCCCCGACAATGGCAGCGAATTATGGCGAAGGTGGAAACAACCAGCCATTTGTGGTTCATCAGAATACGTTTGGAATCTGTTCCAAGGACAGCAACTCCATGAAATCGGACAATCCAAAATCCGGTTTTTATGGTGCAAACACATCAAGGACGCTGGATGCTAACGGTGGCAATCCTTCCTGCAACCAGGGAGGGATTGCTGTGGTGGAGACCGTAAAGACCTTTGATGTTCGGCAGTCTTCGGACGGGACGGTAAATATGCGTAACCATGCTTACGAAAGTGATACCAGCCGGTGTGTTGACCGGGGAGGAAATATGCCCGGCAGCAATCACGGAGGAATTGCAGTGGTTTCCATACAGGGTTCCCCACAAAAGGTGACCTACTGTTCCACGAAGGCATCCTTCTTTACAAGTGCGGCAAAGGAGAAGGTGGGGTCGCTGGTAGCTACCGATTACAAGGATCCCCCGCTGATTAATGTGAACTATTCGGTACGCAGGTTGACACCGACTGAATGCGCCAGGCTCCAGGGATTCCCGGACTGGTGGTGT
>JAFPSR010000070.1 GCA_017413675.1 Clostridia bacterium
ACTATCTGGATATCTGCATTTATATTCCCCAGATCCTTCTGTTCTTTATTTCGCTAGGTATCTGCTTTGCCGGACTGAAAAACAAGGTGAGGACTTCCTATGTGGGATTTGCCTTCCTGTACCTGGTGGTCACTTATTCCGCATCCTGGATGCTGTCCGGCGGCCGATATCTGGCCTGCAATATTCCCTTGTTTATTATCCTGGCAATGACAACCAGAACACGGTTCCGGCAGCTGTCGGTTATGCTGGTTTCTGCTTCGATGCTCGCGGTGTATACATTCCTGTTCGTCTGCAACTATCCGGTGATGTAAAACAACGGAAAGGATACGGAGAATCCATACAGAGAGAAAACGGGATTCTGCTTTGGTTCGGTTGACATGATTTTTTATTCGGGTATATAATATCCGTAATTGCCGAAGTGGTGGAATGGCAGACACAAGGGACTTAAAATCCCTCGCCCCTAAAAGCGTGTCGGTTCGAGTCCGACCTTCGGCACCAAAGAGCGGTGTGCATTACAGCGGCACCGCTTTTTGTATGGCAGGGAAACATAGACTATACCTAATGTGCATGTACCTGTATTTTTACATATGTATTCTTGACACAGTGCCGGTTTTTCCCTAGAATTTTTCCCGATGAGGTGATTATTCCAATGTCTCAAACATATTTAAAAGAACCTGTCCAGGTACTTGCGGAACTGGATACGACCGCACAGGGTTTATCCAGTACGGAAGCTGCCGAACGTCTGGCAAAAAACGGGAAAAATAAACTCCGCGAAGCCAAAAAAGACAGCCTGCTGAAGAAATTCATTAAGCTCCTTCTGGATCCCATGATCCTGATGCTGCTGGCTGCTGCCGCGGTGCAGACCGTTGTCACCGTGATGAGCAATGACGGCGGGAAACTGACTGCATCCGATTTTATTGATGAATATGTAATCCTGGCGGTTGTTTTCCTGAATGCCATCATGAGCCTGATTCAGGAAAGCAAGGCGGAATCTGCGGTAGCTGCCCTGATGGATATGACGGCCGAAACATCCCGGGCAATCCGGGACGGTGCGGTTACGATGGTCCGCAGTGAGGACCTGGTTGTCGGGGATGTGCTCGTGTTTGAAGCGGGGGATACGGTCCCCGCAGACTGCCGGATCCTGGAGTCCTACAGTATGAAGGCAGAGGAAGCCGCCCTGACCGGAGAAAGTGTCCCGGTCAATAAGATCGTGGATGCCCTGATGATGGAAAAGACCACGATCCCGCTGGGAGACCGGCGGAACATGCTGTATTCCGGATCTACCGTTGTATTCGGGAGAGGTAAGGCGGTGGTTACCGCTACCGGGTCTGATACGGAAATGGGAAGGATCGCGGATGCACTTTCCCTGGCCTCGGAAGACCAGGTACCGTTGCAGAAAAAGATGGCGGAACTGTCCACTTTCCTGACCAAGCTCGTCCTGATTATCTGTATGGTCGTCTTTGCGGTCGGGATTGCACAGACCATGATCCTGGGAGGCAACGCATTCTCCTGGCCGTTGCTTGGGAAAACGGCGATCTCCAGCCTGGTAGCTGCCATTGCACTCGCCGTTGCCGCAATCCCTGAAGGATTGCCTGCCGTTGTCACCATCGTCCTTTCCATCGGTGTTACGGACATGGCAAAACGCAAAGCCCTCATGCGCAAGCTTTCCGCAGTGGAAACCCTCGGGTGCACCCAGATTATCTGTACGGATAAGACCGGTACGCTGACGCAGAACAAGATGACGGTGGTGGAGGAATATACCGAGGATCCCAAACTGCTTGCCACCGCGATGGCCCTGTGTTCGGATGCTACGCTCAAAGAAGGGGCGAAGGAGTCCGACGGCGAACCTACGGAAGCGGCGCTGGTCAATTATGCAGCCAAAATCGGTCTGCCCAAATATACGCTGGAAAAGGAGCAGCCCCGTGTGGCGGAAGCCCCGTTTGATTCCATGCGCAAAATGATGTCTACTGTCCACCAGACCGGAGACGGCGTCATTCAATATACCAAGGGCGCTGTCGACTGTATCCTGGAGCGCTGCACCCATATCTGGAAGAACGGAACCATGGTCTGGATGACCAATGAGATCCGGGAAGAAATCCAGAAGATCAATAAGTCCTATGCGGATCAGGCACTCCGGGTACTGGCCGCGGCATTCCGGAGATACGATGTCATTCCGAACTCCGAAGAACCGGCATATCTGGAACATGACCTCGTATTTGTCGGCCTGTACGGGATGATTGACCCATGCCGCGAGGAAGTGTTTGATGCCATTAATATGTGCCGTATGGCAGGAATCCGTCCCATTATGATTACAGGGGACCACAAGGATACGGCGGTTGCCATCGGACGGCAGCTCAAAATTCTGGAAAATGAAGATGAGGCCATTGTCGGTGCCGAACTGGACCAGTATAGTGATGAGGAACTGATCGATATCGTTCCCAGATATTCCATATATGCCCGCGTGCAGCCGGATCATAAAATGCGGATTGTCAATGCCTGGAGGGCCCGCGGCATGGTTACGGCTATGACGGGTGACGGGGTAAACGATGCCCCGTCCATCAAAGCGGCGGATATCGGGATCGGTATGGGCATTACGGGAACGTCGGTTACCAAAGGCGCATCCGATATGGTCCTTGCCGATGACAATTTTGCCACGATTGTCAAGGCTGTGGAAGCAGGACGGAAGATTTACGATAATATCTGCAAGGTCCTGCAGTTCCAGCTTTCCACCAATATGGCCGAAGTCCTCATCGTTTTCTTTGCCTCGATTCTGAACTTCCGGATTCTGTCCCCGGTTCACCTTCTGTGGATCAATATGGTTACGGATACGCTGCCCGGATTGGCACTGGGCATGGAAAAACCGGAAGGCGACCTGATGCGCCGGCATCCCCGGGAAGCAACCGAAGGGATCTTCGACCACGGGGCAGGGATCGGAATGGTCTGGCAGGGATTCTATCTGGCCATGATCGAGATCGCCGCCTATTATATCGGCTACCGGATTACCAACGGTTCCTTCGACGGGATTTTCAACGGTGGCATGGCCGGGAATGCCGGTATGACCATGGCGTTCCTTACGGTCAGTTTCGGGGAAATGATGTGTGCCGTGAACATGCGTTCCCGGTTCGGATCCCTTTTCTCCGGGAATATGCTCAAAAACCCGAACTGGTGGCTGGCAGGGGCTTTTGCGGTTACGATGCTTCTCACGCTCGCAACGGTCTATATCCCCGGTCTTTCGAAACTGCTTGGGATCACGACAGGTGAGTACAGGAACCTGGAAGTCCTGATTTCCTTCGGATTGGCTCTGACGACGGTCCCCGTGTTTGAACTGGGGAAAGCAATCCACCGGGCGTCGGAGAACCGGCAGATTCGGAAAAACAAAAGACACTGAGTAAGAATTTAGGCGATGTACGTTTTGACGGTGTCGCCTATCTTTCTGCCTGGATCCCGGTTGAAACAGGCCGGGGAAACAGGATTTCAATTATGATGAAATAATAATAATCCGGGAACTAAATAACTTTCGGATTCGTCTAATGGATATAACATACGACGGAGGTAGTACACATGCGGAACAATTGGAAACGATTTGCGGCATGTCTTCTCATTTTTGTTCTTTCTCTTCTGTCCCTGACCGGCTGTCAGTTGGCTTCCGGCGGGGCGGACCCCACCCAGAACCCGGCGACACAGGCCCCGGCGCCTACGGAAGCCCCTACTCCGGAACCGGATGATGCGTTTGTCTTTACCCGGGAGAATTTCCCGCGGATGGACGGCTCCACCTCCATGGTCCCGATGGCAGAAGCAGTGGCCAGCGTCCTGCTCGGGGAATCCAGGGAAGCGGTTGCGGATCTGGTTCACTTCAACCGGACCACGCAGTCTTTCCGGAACCTGATGAACGGACTGTGTGATATTCTGCTGGTCGGGGAACCGAATCCTTCCGTGTTCGATGAAATGAAGGAAGCCGGTTTTGAGTACGATATGGAAGAAGTGGCCAATGAAGCACTGATTTTCGTGGTTAACAAGGATAATCCTATCAACAATCTGACCACGGAACAGATCCGGGGCATTTATTCCGGGAAAATCACCAACTGGAAGGAAGTCGGGGGAAATGATGCCCCGATCCAGGCATTCCAGCGGAATACAGGGGCCGGTTCCCAGGCATTGATGGAAAAACTGGTGATGAAGGATCTGGAAATGGCAAAGGCTCCGGAAGAGTATGTAATCACCAGTATGGGGGAACTGATGGAAGCCGTGAAGAATTATGATAACCAGGCTGATGCCATCGGGTATTCCGTATACTACTATGCCAACGATATGAAGATGGCCGACGGACTGAAGATCATTTCCGTGGATGGTGTGGAACCTTCCGATGAAACCATCCGGTCCGGAAAGTATCCCCATACCAATGCCTACTACTGCGTAATCCCCAAAAAGGCGGCCAAAGACGATCCCAACCGGATCCTGTATGACTGGATTGTAAGTCCGGACGGGCAGAAACTGGTGGCCGGCGAGGGATATGTTTCAATAATGGATAAATAAACACCATGGGTCTCATTGAAAGGCGGAAAGAATTTATGAAACGGCTGCTTGCCATTTGCCTTCTGACAGCAATGCTTTTCACCGTAACCGGCTGCAGTCTTGTACAGCCTTATCTGTCCCCCAAAACGGAGGCTTCTCCGATGCCGACAGAGGCTCCGCAGGCGACACCCGGGCCTACGCCGGTGAACAGCAGCATGACAGACAGCGGCATCAAAATCCGGGTAGATTACTCCCAATACCAGCCGAAGGAGCAGGTGGAAGGGAAATATACCCGTCTGACGGAAGAATGGATTCAGGATCTGAAGCCGATTGCCGGACGGAAGGGAATCTATCCTTATATCGGAAGCCCTTTGTACATCAATGGGGCTGATGGGTTTACCTGGATCCAGGGGTATACGTACGGATTTGTGGATGATCAGGGATGTATCATTGCCGATCCTACCTATATCGATGTCTATATCCCGGGATACTGGGATCCGGAAGCCGAGATGGTAAAAAGCCTTCCGTTTTATGTCATGGGGAGGGCCGGTTCCGTATCCGAGGACGGTTATTTCGGCAGTGAAACCTATGCAGTTGCTACAATGGACGGTCGTTTTGTAACGGATTGCAAATACCGTATGGTCAGTGCCGGAGATTACGGACTCTGCCTGCGGGAAGATTACGGATCCACAGAATTCCTCCTGATTGATAAAGAGGGAAATACGATTCTAGCGGAAAAAGATCTGGAATTCCTTTCGGATTTTCATGGGGATTACTTTGATATGGAATACGGGGAGGGACTGTTCTCTATCCGTATGGGCAATGATTCCGCCTACTTTATGAATCTTGAAGGGAAGCTTGTTCTGGGACCGTATGAAGCTGCAACCCCCTTCGCCTGCGGCCGTGCCTGCATCCGGCAGGGGGATTACTGGGGCGTGATCGACCGGAGCGGGAACTGGATCATTGAACCGGATACTTATACCGATACAATGGGATACCGGGGCAATTATATGAATGCCAGCTATCGGGATGCAGAAGGAGATTTCCACAGTGTCATCCTGGACAGGGACGGAAAACGTATACAGGATGAAAAAGGCGCAGTGTTTATGTCCGATGACAACGGACTGCATTACGCGTACAAATATGCAGACGGAGCCAGCAGTGAAGATATCTATGTGTATGATGAAAACTGGAAGCTTCTGCAGGTTTACCAAGGGTACAATATGTATGGCAATCTTGGGATCCTCACAAAAGGGGATGCCGAGAAAGAAGGTTGGGAACTCATCAGTATCGCAACCGGAGCTACCCTGAAACTGAAACGCCATCAGTTCTTTTACGGGACAGGGCCAAGCTCGGAAGGTTATTATGAAAACAACCATTTCCTGGTTGTCTATAACCAAGGGGAGGAAAACCATCAGTACCTGTATGATCCGGAAACCCTGGAGCTTTTGGAGGAGAAGTACGGTACATACCGGGAAATCGAAGATGAATCCACCGGAGAAGTATATCTGGTTTATACTTCCTCGGCGAAAATATCGACCCTCATGACACTGGAGCGGGAAGTCATCGGTACCTATCGGGGAGAGATCCGGATTTACAATGGCCAGGTGCTGATTCTGAATGACCAGTGTGTCCGTTATCGGACGATGTCCGGGGAGGAATGGTTCTGCCTGCCTCTGACCAATAACTACGATGATTGACAAGAAAACAGAAAAAAATTCCTGCAGAGACGAATCTGCAGGAATTTTTTTCTGTATATGCGGGAAAAACCGTGAGATAATGGAATCAAGGGAAGAACCCCGAGAAGATATGCGGAGGTGTTTGACATGACAATTCCCATGAAACTGAACCGAAACGAAATTACGGATAAAATACTGGGATGCTGGATCGGCAAGAACATCGGAGGAACGATGGGGACACCCTTTGAAGGGGCCCAGCAGCTCAATGATATCCACGGGTTCAATTCCCCGAAAGGAGAACCCCTGCCCAATGATGATCTGGATCTGCAGCTAGTATGGCTCCGGGCAATGCAGGATGTCGGGCCCAAAGTGCTGTCTGCGAATATCCTGGCGGATTACTGGCTGACGGCGGTCACACCGCACTGGAATGAATACGGGATCGGCAAATGCAACCTGGAGATGGGTCTGCTCCCACCGTTGTCCGGGGAATTCCGCAATGACTGGAAACATTCCAACGGGGCATGGATCCGCTCTGAGATCTGGGCTTGTCTGGCTCCCGGCCTTCCGGATATTGCAGTAAAGTACGCGATTATGGATGCGTCCATAGACCATGGATTGGCCGAGGGGACTTATGCGGAGATGTTTACCGCATCCCTGGAAAGTATGGCATTCTTTGAATCGGATATCCGTAGGCTGATTGAAAAAGCGCTGACCTTTATTCCGGCAGATTGCCGTGTAGCCCGCAGTATACGAATTGTCCTGAACGGATATGATGCAGGGACACCCTGGAAACAGGTCCGGGAAGCTATCCTGGATGACAGCAGGGATCTGGGGTGGTTCCAGGCTCCGGGAAACATCGCCTTTACCGTACTGGGCCTCCTGTACGGGGAAGGGGATTTCAAGAAGACACTGATTACGGCAATTGACTGCGGGGATGATACGGACTGCACAGGGGCAACCGCCGGTGCCCTGCTGGGGATTATCCTGGGAGCGAAGGGGATTCCCGAAGACTGGAAGGAATATATCGGGGATAAGATCGTCCCGATTTGTATCAGTGCCTCTTACCGGGATTATGCCCCTAAAACCTGTACGGCCCTGACGCAGGCGGTACTGGATACCATGCCGGATGTACTGAAAGCATACGGGATCAGTCTGGATCTTTCAGAGGAAGCAACTGAGGCGGAAAAAGCAATTGCGGCAGACCTGATTCCGGGTTATGTGCAGGATGTTTTTGGGAGGAGTCCATGGTCTTTTGAAGTTCCAGCTACTGTTCATACAAAGGCGGTTGTGGAATATGACAGGGAACCGGTTGTCCGTCCTGGAGAGGATTTTGTGATCACAGTCACACTGGAAAATGCACGCCGCAATCCGTATCACTATGAAGTGAATGCAGCCCTGCCGGAGGGATGGAGCGCGGATTATCCGCATACCCAGTACATTGAGCACCGCACCATGATCAACAATGCACGCAGCCAGTGGAAAATGACCGTGCATGTCGGGGAAACGGTTGGAGCAGTAAACAGGATCCAGGTTTCGTTTTCTCCCAAAGGCCATGTATACCCGGTTATGATCCCGATTGTTCTGTTGGGATAGGTTGAGTTCCCGGCAGACCGGTTACGGTCTGCCGGCCCTTTTTTTTTCTTCCGGTGCACCGGATTGACAGGGTATAGGGAAGATCTTATCATGCAAAGTAGAAATGAATCCGTCAGATTTGGAGGGATAGTATGCGCAACCTGATCCGACAGTTTACGGTTAAGGATCCTTTCTGGAAACGGTATGAGGATCTTCTGGCAGATGTGGTAATCCCTTACCAGGAGGCTGCCCTTCGGGATCAGATCCCGGATGCAGAAAAGAGTCACTCCATAGAGAATTTTGAGATGGCAGCGGATGTTATGCAGAACGATGCGGAACCCGGGGAGTACTACGGAATGGTTTTCCAGGATTCCGATCTGGCAAAATGGATCGAGGCTGCTGCTTATTCCCTGATCCAGCGGGAGGATCCGGACCTGGAAAAACGGCTGGATACCGTAATACAGACCGTTAAAGATGCCCAGTATCCGGATGGGTATCTGAATACCTATTTTACATTGAAGAGACCTGATAAGAAATGGACCGATTTACAGGAAGCGCATGAACTTTACTGTGCGGGACATATGATCGAAGCAGGTGTTGCGTATTATGAGGCAACCGGGAAGACTGTCCTGCTGGATACCGTCTGCCGCCTTGCCAACCATATTTATCAGCATTTTGTTGCGGAAGGGCATCCAGGTTATCCCGGGCATCCGGAAATCGAACTGGCGCTGATGAGGCTGTTCCATGTCACCGGGGAAAAGAAATACCGGGATCTTGCGGCACATTTCCTCAATGTACGCGGGGAAGATCCGGATTACTTTGAGAAGGAAGCACAAAACCGGGATTGGTATGTATGGAGTCAGTTTGGTTCCCGGGACCGGACCTATGCGCAGAACCATATGCCTGTGCGGAAAATGGACAGGGCTGTCGGGCATGCTGTCCGGGCAGTCTATCTCTACAGCGGGATGGCGGATCTGGCCGTGGAAACGGGTGACCCGGATCTGACAGAAGCATGCCGGAGAATCTGGAATAACATTACAGAAAAGCAGATGTATATCACGGGAGGCATCGGGGCTTCTGCCCATAATGAGGCGTTCAGTGTGGATTATAACCTTCCGAACGATATAGTTTATGCGGAAACCTGCGCTTCCATTGCCCTGGTTTTCTTTGCCAGGAGGATGCTGGAACTCGAGGATAAAGGCGGATATGCCGATGTGATGGAGCGGGCCTTGTACAATACGGTCCTTGCAGGTATCCAGCTGGACGGGAAACAGTTCTTCTATGTGAATCCCCTGGAAGTGATCCCGGGCATCTCCGGAGTTGTAGATGCCTATAAACATGTCCTGCCGCAAAGGCCGAAATGGTACGGATGTGCCTGCTGTCCGCCGAACGTAGCCAGGACCATCGGATCCCTGGCCAAATATGCCTGGGGTGTAAAGGGGAGGACGGTTTATTCCCATCTGTTTGTCGGCGGGGAACTGGACCTTACGGAAGAAACAGGTTCCAGGATTTCCGTGGAAACACAGTATCCCTATGACGGGCATGTGACCTACCATCTTACCGGGGAACCGGTGACACTGGCTGTCCGTATCCCGGCATGGAGCCGCACCACGAAGCTTCTGATCGACGGAAAGACAGTACAGGCTGCCCCGAAGGACGGATATCAGTATATTGAAGGAGCTCATGAGGTGGAGCTTATTCTGGATATGGAGCCAAGATGCTATTACGCGAACGTACGGGTTGCAAGTGACAGCGGGGCGGCAGCCGTGCAGCGCGGCCCGATTGTCTACTGCGCGGAAGGGATGGATAACGGCATGGATATTCTGAGCCTTCGTTTGAAGAAGGACGGGAAGATCCGTGTACTGCCGTATACCCCGGAATTGTGCGGATGTGTGAAACTGGAAGCAGAGGGGTACCGGGCGGTTTCCGGAGAACAGCTCTATTCCGAATGCAGGCCGAAGCTGGAGCCTGTACAGATTACCCTCGTGCCGTATTATACCTGGGGGAACCGGGGACTGAACGAAATGCGCGTCTGGCTGCCGGAAGCATAACGAAAAAGAAAGAATCCGTGGGGATTCCATTGTAATTCCAATCCGGATTGGGTATGATCATAACAGGTATTTTATGGAAGGGAGATTTCGCATGAAGGAACTCTGGATCCTTTTCAGTTCATTCTGCAGGATCGGCGGTTTGACATTTGGCGGAGGCTATGCCATGCTGCCCATGCTGCAGAAAGAGCTGGTAGATAAATATCATTGGGTGACCGAAGAGGAACTGTTGGATTATTTCGCAATCGGCCAGTGCACCCCGGGAATTATTGCAGTCAATACGGCTACTTTTATCGGATATAAACGGAAGGGAATCATCGGTGGCATCACAGCAACATTCGGGGTGATTTTCCCGTCCTTGGTCATCATTATGATTATTGCGGCTGTTCTGCAGAATTTTGCGGATATTCCCGCTGTCCAGCATGCGTTCGCCGGGATCCGGGTAGCTGTGTGTGCTCTGATTATCAGCGCAGTTTTGAAACTGTGGAAAAAAAGCGTCGTGGATATCTTCTGCGGCGGGATCTTCCTGGCGTCCCTGCTGGTGATGATCTTCCTGTCGGTGTCCCCGATCATCATTGTTGTGGTTTCCGCACTGCTGGGAATCCTGATCCAGATGCTCCGTACCAGAAAGGGGGCTGAAAAGGCATGATCCATGATCTGCTGCTTCTCTTCTGGGAATTCTTTAAGACCGGCCTGTTTGCAACCGGGGGCGGTATGGCGACTCTTCCGTTCCTGTATGAAATGGCTGATAAGTATCCCTGGTTTACCAGGGCAGACCTTGCGGATATGATTGCTATATCCGAGTCCACACCGGGACCGATCGGGATTAACATGTCCACCTATGCCGGCTTCCAGGTCGCAGGTGTTTTAGGCGGCCTTGTGGCAACTCTGGCATTGGTTCTCCCGTCCATTATCATCATCATCCTGATCAGCAAGGCACTGGAGAAATTCCGGGACTCCAAACTGGTCAAGGATGCCTTCTACGGACTGCGTCCGGCTGTTATGGGAATGATTGGGGCGGCTGCCTGGCAGGTAATCCAGATTACACTGCTGCACCTGGGAGATACGCCTGTGAATTTCCTGTCGTATTTCAACTGGCCGGCACTTGCATTGTTCGCAGTAATCATGACCGGGATTTACACACTCAAGAAGGTACATCCGGTTGTATTTATCGCTTTTGCCGCCGTGATCGGCATCATCTTTAAATTCTGATCTATACAGATAAAGCCACCAGCTTTCCATCATCTTGAGAGGCTGGTGGCTTTTATGTCTGAAAAAGAACGTAAGGAATGCAACAGCAATTATTCCTTTGGGGCAGGCAGAACTTTGCGCAGCCATTGTCCGGTATAGCTTCCCGGGACCTTAGCGACCTCCTCCGGCGTGCCGACAGCTACGATTTCTCCGCCGCGGTCCCCGCCTTCGGGACCAAGGTCTATGACATAATCTGCTGTTTTGATCACGTCCAGGTTATGTTCGATCACGAGAACGGAATTCCCGTTGGCAACCAGTGCCTGCAGCATGGAGATCAATCGTTCCACGTCTGCCATATGCAGACCGGTTGTCGGTTCATCCAGAATATACAGGGTCTTTCCGGTTTCTTTCCGGGAGAGTTCCGTAGCCAGTTTGATCCGCTGTGCTTCCCCGCCGCTGAGTTCCGTTGACGGCTGCCCCAGCTTCATATAGCCGAGGCCGACATCATACAGGGTACGTATCTTCCTGTAGATCTGCGGATGGTTTTCAAAATAGGAGAGTGCCTGTTCCACGGTCATATCCAGGACATCATAGATGTTTTTTTCTTTATAACGGATTTCCAGGGTTTCCCGGTTGTACCGTTTGCCTTTGCAGACATCACAGGGAACATAAACATCAGGCAGGAAATGCATTTCAATCTTGATGATTCCGTCCCCGGAACAGGCTTCGCACCGTCCGCCTTTTACGTTGAAAGAGAAACGGTTTGCCTTATAGCCGCGTGCCTTGGCTTCCAGCGTGCTGGCAAAGACATTGCGGATCAGGTCGAAAACGCCGGTATAGGTTGCGGGATTGGAACGGGGTGTTCTTCCGATCGGGCTCTGGTCGATATTGATGACCTTATCCAGATATTCCAGGCCTTCCATTTTTTCAAATTTCCCGGGATGGGCTTTTGCACGGTTCAAGTCCCGGGCAAGCGCCTTGTAGACGATTTCATTGACCAGGGAAGATTTGCCGGAACCGGAAACACCGGTGACGACTGTCATGACGCCAAGCGGGATATTCACATCCAGATGCTTGAGGTTGTTTTCGGAAGCTCCCAGGACGCGCAGAAAGCGTTCCGGGACGCGCCGTGTTTTCGGCAGGGCAATCTTCCTTTTCCCGCTCAGAAACTGCCCTGTGATGGAATCTGGATTGTTGAGGATATCCTGGACGGTTCCCTGCGCAACGATCCGGCCGCCGTGTACGCCGGCACCCGGGCCGATATCCACGATGTAATCTGACGCATACATGGTTTCTTCATCATGTTCCACAACGATCAGGGTATTACCCAAGTCCCGCAGATTCTTAAGTGTGCTTAACAGCCTAGCATTATCCCGTTGGTGGAGGCCGATGCTCGGTTCATCCAGAATATACAATACACCGACCAAAGAGGATCCGATCTGCGTAGCCAGACGGATTCGCTGGGCTTCTCCTCCGGACAGGGTCAGGGCTGCACGGGACAAAGACAGATATTCAAGACCAACATCGGAAAGGAATCCCAGACGGGCACGGATTTCGTTGAGGATCTGCCGTGCAATCCAGGTTTCTTTCTCGTTCAGGTGCAGGTTTCCGAAGAATTCCAGAGACTGTTTGACGGAAAGATCCGTTAACTGTGTGATGGACATATTCCCGATGGTGACAGCGCGGGAGACCGGCTTGAGACGTTCCCCGTGACATTCAGGACAGACGATGCTGGACATATAGCTTTCGTAATATTCCTTCATTCCTTCCGAATTTGTCTCCGAATACCGTTTCTCAATGGAGGGAATGATGCCGCCAAAGGCCGTGGAATACGTACGGTCCGGATTCGATTCTGTATAGGGGACTTTGATTTTCTCCCCTTTGGTTCCGTAAAGGAGGATATCGACAATGGAATCAGGGAGATCCCGGATCGGGGTATCCAGGGAGAACCCATAGTGTTTGGCCAGCCCCTGCATGAACAGATGGGCAACAGAATCCATATTGCCGGTGTTCCAGCCGGAGATCTGAATGGCTCCCTCATTAATGGACAGGGAACGGTCCGGGATGACCAGGTCCGGGTCAATCCGCATCAGGACGCCCAGACCGGAACAGGAAGGACAGGCTCCAAAGGGACTGTTGAAAGAGAACATGCGTGGTTCCAGTTCCTCTATGGAGATCCCGCAGTCCGGGCACGCATAATTGGCGGAGAAAAGAAGTTCCTCTTGCCCGATGACATCCACAGAAACCAATCCGTCTGCCAGGTGCAGGGCGCTTTCCAGGGAATCATTCAGCCGGGCATTGTTATCGGGCCGCAGAACGATTCTGTCGATAATGACCCCGATATCATGGTTCTTGTATTTATCCAGGTGGAATTCCTCACTGGTTTCATGCATTTCCCCGTCAACCCGGACACGGACATAGCCGTTTTTCTGCATATCTTCGAACAGACGGTTGAATTCCCCTTTCCGGTGACGGACGACAGGGGCAATAATCTGCAGACGGGTACCTTCCTCGTACTGCCGCAGACGGTCTATCATCTGATCGACGGTCTGGTGCTGGATTTCCCGTCCGCAGTTCGGACAGTGCGGGACCCCGATACGGGCGTACAGAAGCCGCAGATAATCATAAACTTCAGTAATGGTCCCGACTGTGGATCTGGGGTTTTTAGATGTGGTTTTCTGGTCGATGGAAATTGCAGGGGAAAGTCCCTGGATATAATCGACATCCGGTTTGTCCATCTGCCCTAGGAACTGGCGGGCATAGGAGGAAAGGGATTCGACATATCGTCTCTGCCCTTCGGCATAAATCGTATCGAAAGCCAGGGAAGATTTCCCGGAACCGGACAGCCCGGTAAACACGATCAGTTTATTACGCGGAAGCGTCAGATCGACATTTTTCAGATTATGGGCACGGGCACCCTTGATGATCAGTTCTTCGTTCACAGATGAAACTCCTGTCAGTTGGGATAGGGGAAGGATTTAACGGCGGCGCCGGGCAGCCCGGCGTCTGCGGGACTGCTCCTGGGGAACGGCGATTTTCTCGCCTCTGGCTGCCAGAAGGCGGTCGCGGATCTTTGCTGCTTTCTCAAAATCAAGCTGGGAGGCGGCATCCAGCATTTCCTCTTCCAACCGCTGGATAAGCAACTGCTTTTCCTCTTCGGAAAGGAAATGGTTGGGTTCCTGCTCTTCCGCCTGCTTGGTAATCACCAGAAGGTCTGCAATGTTCTTCTGTATGCTTTGCGGCGTGATATGGTTTTCCTCATTGTACCGCATCTGGATAGAACGGCGCCGGTTGGTTTCATCGACTGCGCGCCGGATTGAATCGGTAACGGTATCGGCATACATGAGTACACGCCCGTTTACGTTTCGGGCAGCCCGTCCGATGGTCTGAATGAGGGAAGTCTCCGAACGCAGGAAACCTTCCTTATCGGCATCCAGAATTGCCACGAGCTGGACTTCCGGAAGGTCAAGGCCTTCCCGGAGCAGGTTAATGCCAACCAGAACATCGAATTCGCCCAAACGAAGATCCCGGATGATTTCCATCCTTTCCAGTGTTTCTACATCACTGTGCAGGTAACGGACGCGGATTTCGTGCTCTTTCAGGAAGTTGGTCAGGCTTTCCGCCATTTTCTTCGTCAGCGTGGTTACCAGAACCCGTTCGTTCTGCGCGATGACGGAATGGATTTCTCCCATCAGGTCATCCACCTGCCCGGTAGCGGGACGGATGATCACCTCAGGGTCGATCAGGCCGGTTGGCCGGATAATCTGCTCTACCACCTGCCCCTGGTGCTGCATCTCATACGGACCGGGGGTAGCACTGACGTATACGCATTGGCCTACCCGTTCCGCAAATTCATCAAATTTCAGCGGGCGGTTGTCGAAAGCGGAGGGAAGACGGAACCCGTACTCCACCAGGGCGCTTTTCCGGGCAAAATCCCCGGCATACATTGCGCGGATCTGCGGGATGGTGACATGGCTCTCATCGATGAATACGACAAAATCTTTGGGGAAATAATCCAGAAGTGTAAATGGGGCCTGCCCTGGCTGCCGGCCGTCAAAGTAACGGGAATAGTTTTCGATCCCCGTGCAGTAACCGACTTCCCGCATCATCTCAATGTCATAGGTTGTGCGCTGGCGCAGGCGTTGCGCTTCCAGAAGATGGTCCTCTTCCTTGAGGAAAGCAACCTGCTTTTCCAGATCTTCCTCAATGTTATGGATCGCTTTTTCCATCTTGTCCCGGGAGGTCGCATAGTGGGTTGCCGGGAAGACCATCACATGGGACAGATGCGAAAGTACCTGTCCAGTCAAGGGGTTGATCTCGCTGATCCGTTCAATTTCGTCCCCAAAGAATTCGATGCGGAGCGCTTTTTCGTCATATCCCGCCGGGATGATCTCCAGGACATCCCCACGGACTCGGAAAGTGGCACGTTCAAAGGCAACGTCATTACGTTCGTATTGGATGGCCACCAAATCCCGGAGGACCTGGTCACGGTCTTTCTGCATGCCCTCCCGAAGGGAGACGGCCAGTCCTTCGTACTCAGAAGGATCGCCCATGGAATAGATGCAGGAAACGGAGGATACAATGATCACATCCCGCCGTTCCGTCAGGGCAGCAGTGGCACTGTGGCGAAGCCGGTCGATCTCGTCATTGACGGAGGAATCTTTCTCAATGTAGGTATCAGTGGAAGCAATGTAGGCTTCCGGCTGGTAGTAGTCATAATACGAAACAAAATATTCCACAGCACTGTCCGGGAAGATCTCCCGGAATTCCGAAACAAGCTGGGAAGCCAGCGTTTTATTATGCGCAATGACCAGGGCAGGACGCTGCAGACGCTGGATGACGTTTGCCATGGTGAATGTTTTGCCGGAACCGGTAACGCCCAGCAGAACCTGATGACGAAGTCCGTCTTCAAATCCCTGCACCAGTTTATCAATGGCCTGGGGCTGGTCTCCCTGGGGCTGGTATTTACTTTTGATTTGAAAAGGCATGGTTTCCTCCTGCCGATAAACAAGCAATTCACGGTTGAACTGCGGGTAATGTTATTATAGCACGTGAACGGAAAAAACACAGGATACTGTCTGCCCGGGCTTGTTAAGTCTGCGCAAAAGCCGGGCGAAAGAAAAAGCCTTTCCTGCACAGGGGCAGAAAAGGCTGGAAGATACAGGATAATACTTGTTACTTGATCGGATCGATTGTATATTCCATTCCGGTAACGATACCCTGGTTGAAACGGATTACCAGGATGGCGTGAAGCGCATCTTTATACTGCTCTCTCTTGGTAATAGTGCCTTCATAGGGAACAATAGACTCGTAGAACATCAGAATCTGTTCGCCATTGTAAGCCCCTTTCAGGACAGCGCACGGAGGCAGGGGATAGCCGTCTGCCAGAACTTCGTCGGCATAGAGAATGACGTCTCCGTTGGGATCCAGCCGGTGTTCATCCTGGGGGAAAGATGCTATCACGGCTTCGTAGGTATCCCCGATTTTGATGCCGCGTGGACCTTCGCCTGTTTCCCCGTTTAACGTTACGGAATGCACAAAGAGATCATCTTCCAGTTCTCCCGTGAATACAACTACAAGTCCCAGATCTTCATAGGTCCAGGTTTCCATGAACTGGTCATTTTCCTTGGACTTTTCAATCTTGTCCGTTGTGCCGACTGCGGCGATGACGTCTTCGGTAGAGCAGCCGCTGGCAATTCCGGCAATCACCATGTCTTCCATGGAGAAAGGTTTGGGAGGTTCGGGGGTAACGATGGGAACGATGGGTTCCGGTGTTGGAAGAATATCCTCCATTGGAGTAAAAGGAAGCGGTTCCTGGGTATAGTCAGCCTGTCCTTCGTGCGGGGCTGTTAAGGTACAGCCTGTCAGGCACAAAGCCAGAATGCAGAGAGAAATCAGAAGAGTTTTGAGCTTCATGGAGAACCTCCAGAAAAAACGGGATAAAAATGGCTCCGGAGTCCCTTCCTTTTCTCCCCATCAGGGTTTACACTAAGAGGGAAGGAACCAACCTTAGCTATTATAGCAAATCAATTCCTTTTTTGCGATACCGTATCGCGCTTGAAAACGATGTTTTTACATAAGGAGGAGATTCTGATGACATCATTTCCCAGAACCATAGTCGGCGGTGTGTCTATGCCCCGGATGATCGTCGGTTCCAACTGGATCTTCGGATACAGTCATACCGGACATGCGGCAGATCAGTACATTAAGAGCATCAACAACAACCGTAAGGCCGTAGCCGCGATCCTGGAAAAATTCCTGGAATATGACGTCAACGCCTTTATGGGCCCGTTTGCCAGCTTCCCGTTTGCCGTGGAAGGCATCAAGGAAGCGGAAGACCGTACCGGAAAAGGGATCATTATCATCGATACCCCGATCATCAATGTGGATGACAATGATGCCGCCCGGAAGGAAGCTGAGAAAACGATTGCGAAAGGGCAGGAAATCGGCGCTACGTTCTGCCTTCTGCACCATAGCTCCGTAGAGCAGATGGTGAACAAGAACCTGCAGGCGATTCCGCGTCTTCCGGATTATCTGGATATGATCCGGCAGCACGGCATGCTGCCCGGACTTTCCGCGCATATGCCGGAACTGGTTGTATATTCCGATAAAAACAACTATGATGTGGAAACCTATATTCAGATTTATAACTGCATGGGGTTCCTGATGCAGGTGGAGATCGAATACATCAACCGTGTCATCTGGGATGCGAAAAAGCCGGTTATTACGATTAAACCCATGGCAGCGGGAAGAACATCCCCGTTTGTCGGAATTACCTTCAATTACAATACAATCCGGCCGCAGGATATGGTCTGTGTAGGCTGTATGACAGAAATGGAAGCAGAGGAAGATATCGAGATCGGCATGGCCGCTATCGAACACCGGCGTCCGAATCTGGAAGGACGGAATTCCCCCAATAAAACATCCATCATGAAATAAAGGAGAAACCATATGAAAGTAGTCGTCTACGGTGAAAACCTGCATGAAAAAACGCATCCCGAACGAATGGAGAAAATCCATCCCCGGGGAATGCATGAAACCTATGCGGATATTGTACGGGAGATTCCCGGTGCCGAGGTCACGGTTGTCATCCTGGACCATATCGAGGAAATGACGGAAGAACTGCTGGATGCCACGGATGTCCTGCTCTGGTGGGGGCATATGGCACATGACAAAGTACCGGATGAAGTGGTGGATCGTGTACACAGGCATGTCCTGAATGGGATGGGAATCATTGTGCTGCATTCCGGACATCACTCCAAAATATTCCGGAAACTTATGGGAACAACGTGCTCCCTGCGCTGGAGAGACGGAACCTATGAACGCATGTTCTGTGTGAATCCTACGCATCCCATTGCGAAAGGTTTGCCTATGGCCTTCGAAATCGGGGAAGAAGAATGCTATGCGGAGTATTTTGATATTCCCGCACCCGATGAACTGATTTTTGAGAGCTGGTTCAATATCGGGGAAGTATTCCGTTCCGGAGCCCTGTGGAACCGTGGATACGGCAAGGTATTCTACCTGCGTCCCGGCCATGAGTACAATAAAGCATTCTATAATCCGTATTATCGGCAGATCATCAAAAATGCAGTGGTTTACTGTGCCAAGTCCCGCGACCGGGATACGCTGGGTGCGCCCCCGATCCTGGCAACATACGAAGATGTCCGCAGCGGATATGTAACGCCGGAGATCCTCAAACAGGCGGAGGAACTGGGCAGAAAGGCGGGCGAGGATTATTCCGTTATGCGTACGCCGGAAGCCCGTAAACTGACAGATTACCTGTTCCACCGGGAAGAAAAATAGAGAACCGAATCCGAAAGGCGATGCAGTTTCCATCGCCTTTTTCTCTTGGAAGGAAACTTGAGAATTCCTATCGCGGGTGATACACTGAAAACAAACCTATTAGATTCAGGAGGGTAAAATGGAAAGACCAAATGCATGGAAAGCCTATGATGCGAAAGCGTTGGAGGCATTGGAGAAAACCAGCAAAAACTACCGCAAATTCCTGGATGGAGGGAAAACCGAACGGGAATGCGTGAAAGAAGTCATTGCCTGTGCCAAAGCAGCAGGCTATATCGACCTGAAGGATGCAATCCAGGCCGGGAAGAAAGTGCTTCCGGGCGATAAAGTATACAGTGACTGTATGGGTAAGGCAATCATGCTCTTCCATATCGGGGCAAAACCCCTTACGGAAGGCATCAATATTGTCGGCTCCCATATCGATTCCCCGCGGATGGACCTTAAGCAGAATCCGTTCTATGAGGATACGGATCTGGCCTTTGGGGATACCCATTATTACGGCGGGATCAAGAAATACCAGTGGGTAGCCCGTGCTCTGGCCATGCACGGTGTAGTGGTGAAAAAAGACGGGACGACAGTAGAGATCGTTATCGGGGAAAAAGAAGACGATCCCGTAGTCGGAGTCAGTGACCTTCTCCCGCACCTGGGACAGGAACAGATGAAAAAGAATGCCGCTGAAGTTGTGACCGGGGAAAGCTTGGATGTCATCCTTTGCGGCAAACCGTTGGAGGGAGCCGACAAAGATGCAGTAAAAGCAGGGCTTCTTGCTATTCTGAAAGACCAGTACGGGATTGAAGAAGAAGATATGCTCTCTGCCGAGATCGAAGTGGTCCCGGCCGGGAAATCCCGCGATTTCGGACTTGACCGCAGTATGATCCTCGGATACGGACATGACGACCGTGTCTGTGCCTACGCGTCCCTGGAAGCGATCCTGGAGCTTCCTGCCATTCCCGAGCATACCTGCTGCTGCCTGATGGCTGATAAGGAAGAAATCGGGAGCGTAGGTGCTACCGGCATGCGTGCCCGGTACTTTGAGAATGCTGTAGCCGAACTCGTTGCTTTGACCGGTGAGTACAGCGACCTTACTCTGCGGCGTGTCCTGGTTGCCTGCAGGATGCTCTCCTGTGATGTCAGTGCCGGGTATGATCCCTTGTATGCTTCCGCATTTGAAAAGAAGAATGCAGCTTATCTGGGACGCGGCGTATGCTACAACAAGTTTACCGGCAGCCGGGGAAAATCCGGATCCAATGACGCCAATGCCGAATTTCTGGGGAAGCTGCGCAAGATCATGGATGACAACCAGGTTGCCTGGCAGACTGCGGAACTCGGAAAAGTCGATCTGGGCGGCGGCGGAACCATCGCGTATATCTGTGCCCTGTACGGGATGGAAGTTGTAGACAGCGGTGTGGCGGTTCTGTCCATGCATGCCCCGCAGGAGATTATCAGCAAGGCGGATCTTTATGAAGCCAAGAAAGCCTATCTCGCTTTTATGGCAGATGCGTAAAAGGAAAACAGAAAGCATAAAACAAGGACAGCTTCCCAAAGGAGGCTGTCCTTGCTGCATATAGAAGAGTTTATTCGACAATTCCCGGGGCTTTCTTGTGCAGGACCTTTTTCCCGAAGGGGAAACTGAGGGCAAAGAGAAGACCGGCACCCAGGATGATGAAACCGCAGATCAGGAAATACTTCCCGGCGCCAATCCGGTCAACCAGGATGCCGCCGATCAGCGGGGCAATAATCCCGGCCACTGAAGAGGCTGCGCCATTCAGGGTCTGTGCGGTAGCTTTCAGATGGTCCGGTGCCAGAAGATAAATGTAGTTGGCTGCTGCGGCAATCTTCATGCCGCCAGCCAGTCCGTGAATCGCACAGACTGTAATGATCGGCAGCTTTGAAGTCAGGAAGAAGAGGAGAATGGATTCTGCCCCGTAAACAAAAGCGGAGATGATCAGCATGGTCTGCAGAGGCAGATGACGGCGGAGCCGGCGGAACAGGAGCATCATGGGAACTTCCGCGGCAGCCCGAAGTCCCGCAATTGTGGCGTATACCGTGGTCGAAATGCCGCGGTCTGCCAGATAATAGGAAAGGAATGTCTGGGAAGAGCTGATCGGAAGGAACAGAATTACGGAATAGAGGAGATAAACGACATAATAGTAATTCTTGAACAGGGATCCGAACTGCATCTCGCGGAAGGAGAGTTTCTTACGGGAAGAAGAAGTAAATGTTTCCGAATCGCGGATGGTCAGACACAGAAGGATAACTGGGATAACTGAAATGCCATATAGCCAGAAAGTTGTTCTGGCGCCGCCGATTTTGTCCAGGATCTGGCCCAGGATCATACCCGTGACCCCGTAGGCAAGGGAACCGCAGGCGCGGATGACGCCGTAGTTCAGATGCTTCTGGTTGGATTCGCGCACCACATAGTTTTCTACGAGCTGCCGGGCCGGCATTCGGAAGAAGTTATCCAGGGGGGCGAGGAGCAGTACCAGGGGGAGCTCCCATTGGAAGACTGCCAGGGTAATGGCGGCAGCCCTCGGGATTAAGGGATACAGGCAGGCAGAACCGATAAAACAGATCAGTAAAATCCATTTGATGGTCCGCCGTTTGTCGCTGAGAATCCCCCAGAAGGTCGGGGCAAAAATGCCGACCAGGGAACACAGCGAGGTAACCAGGCTGACTTTGGTTGCAGTGTACCCG
>JAFPSR010000071.1 GCA_017413675.1 Clostridia bacterium
CGGTCCAGGTCCACCTTGACACGGATGCTCGCGCCCTCCCCCTTCACAGTCACCGTATATCCGAACGCAAAGTCCGGAAAAATCATGGGGTTGAAGCCTTTCAGATGGCCGTCCATATCCGGATAGCTCAGCTTCGTGGTGATGGTATTGTTCCCGGCATCAAGCTTCCGCTCCCCCTGTTTGGGGACAGGCTGCCACTGGCCCGGTGTCTGTTCGAACCGGATATCGCCATTGGTCGCAACCCGGTTCCCGTGCATGATGATGCTGACCCCGGACTGATGTCCCACCGGATAGATATCATCAAACGCCATGACATCCACACCGTTATCCTGGAAATAGCCGGTCTCCATATTCAGCCGGAATCCTTTTCTGAGCTTCATAACCTTTCCTTTCCGCCAACCCTGGCTGTGGGTATTTGTATTCTTTTGATAGACATTTTCTGTGTTTTCAGTGTAGCATATCGTGCCAGGTTCATCAATCAACTCCCCCTTCCTCGGTACAGGTTTCGGATCCCGGAACGTGCAGTACCCGACATGCAGATTCCCCGGCAGGACATTTTTGTTTTCCAGGAATCGGGATTGTAGTTTCTCTCCCGGATGAATATAATAAAATCATAATCAAATAAGGGGGGCATCGTTTTGTCAAAGATTACCTTTATCGGCGCTGGCAGTGTCCAGTTTACTACAGCGGTTCTTAAAGATCTCACCACCTACCCTGCTTTGGATCAGGCAGAAATCTGCCTGATGGACATCAATGAATACCGTCTGAAGCGGATTTCGGAATGCGTGGAGAAAATCCGCCGGGAGACAGGTTCCTCCATCACCGTCACTTCCACGACCAACCGGGAAGAAGCCCTGGCTGGAGCGGATGCCGTTATCTGCACGGTCTTCAACGGGGATGTGGACATCTGGCAGTATGAGATCGAAATCCCCAAAAAATACGGGGTGGATATCAATGTCGGCGACACGCGGAGCGTTTCAGGCATTTTCCGTGCCCTGCGCAATATCCCATTGATGCTGGATATCTGCCGGGATATGGAACGCATCTGCCCGAACGCATTCATGCTGAACTATACCAACCCCATGTCCATGCTCTGCAAGGCCATGCAAACCTACACATCCACGGATGTTACCGGTCTTTGCCACAGTGTCCAGGGCACCCACCAGATGCTGTCCCAGTGGGCTGGATTTGATCCCAAAGATGTTGCCTATACCTGTATCGGCATCAACCATATGGCTTTCTTCATCGAACTGAATGCGCATGGGACAGACCTATATCCGATCCTCCGGAAGAAAATAGAGGATCCGGAATTCTATAATAAAGAAAAGGTCCGCAATGAGATCTTCAAGACGTTCGGCTACTACGTCACGGAATCCAGCGGTCATAATTCGGAATATACGCCCTGGTTCCGCAAGCGGCCCGACCTGATCCGCAAATACTGCGATCCGACCGGTTCCAACTGGAACCCCGGCGAATATGCCTATTCGCTGAACCTTAGGCGGGATCCGAAACGGTTTGACAAACAGGTTGACGAATTCATGGCAACCCCGGTCAACCCAAACCGCGGCAAGGAGTATGCTGCCTGCATTCTGAATGCCCGGATCGGAGATGGGACCCCCTTTGATTTCAACGGAAACCTTCCTAACCAGGGCACAATCGAAAACCTTCCGTTCGACTGTTGTGCCGAAATCCCCGTGACAGCCACTCCCAACGGCTATATCCGCCGGTTCCGGGGCAAACTCCCCTCCGGTGTTTCCACCATGGTGGCCTATACAGCCGGCATCGAGAACCTGCTTGTAGAAGCCTGGGAGCATCGCTCCAAGCAGCAGGTCATCCAGGCTGTTTCCCTGGATCCGCTTTGCAGTGCCGTACTCAGCCTCCAGGAAATTCGTGAAATGTGTGAAGAACTGTTCGCTGTCAACAAGGATTATCTCGGAGATTTCACTTGATTCTTTCCTAAATGCAAATACCGATGCCCCGGACCCCCGGTCCGGGGTTTTGCTGTAAAATCAGGAATTGCAATCATTTTCCGACTCTAATACAATAGGAGTATCCGGATTGATTCCAGCCTGTGTAAACATCCAAAGGGAGGAGCCCGCCGTTATGTCCAAGAAAACCAAACGTTTCAGTATCATGCTCCAGGTTGCGATACTGTTTATTATCGGCATACTGACCACGGGCACCATTACCTATATCTCCGAACGGTTTATTTCCGATGCTTCCGTTACCAACCAGACGGAAGAGCGCACCTCCCAGATCGCAGACGAAGTCAAAAGCGTGGTCCGGGACTACCCGGCTTCCAACTGGCTTCTCCGGTACTGGTATGAGCACAGCGATGAACTGGATGTGGAATACGATGTGGAATTCAAAAGAGGGACAAAAACCGAGGAAAAATGCCGGCTGCTGCAGGAACACCAGCCATCCCTGCAGTTGGAGTATGTCCCGACGGAAGTTCTGCGGAATCTGCCCGAAGAAGATAAAAAACTGTACGCGGAAATCACATATTCCTGGCTGATCACAAGGATCAACCACATCAAACGGATCTACGGTGTTGATTTCCTGTTCTGTGTTGTCACGGAACCTCCCTATGACAAACAGTTTTTCCTGTTCAGCGCCGCCGACGTCAATTCCGTCCGTGGGACAAATTACGAGGAAACCTATATTCTGGGAACACAGGTAGCTGTCGGAGAAGGGCAGCAGGATGCCATGCGCAATGCGCACCAGTTCAAGGATCATTTGGCAGATGCCGGAAAATACGTTGATTATTACACTTATCTGGACGGTCTTGATTCCCACGCGGTCCTGATCGGTCTTACGTACAACCTCTCCGCCATGCGATCCTCCATAAACACGCAGACCCTGAACGGATCCGTCTATGCCATCATCAACCAGATTGTCCTGTCTGTCATCTGCCTGCTGCTTCTATATTTTTTCCTGCTGCATCCCCTGCAGAAGGTCATGCAGAATATCCTGCTGTACAAGAACACCAAGGACAGCCGGACCGTGAACGAAAACCTGGCTAAAATCCGTCCCCGCAACGAGATCGGAACTTTATCCGAAGACATTGCTGGGCTGACTACAGAAATCGACGACCATCTTGGAAGAATCGAAAACATCACAGCAGAACGGGAAAGAATCGACACGGAACTTTCGCTGGCCACCCGAATCCAGAAAGATATGCTCCCGCGTGTATTTCCGGCCTTCCCGGACCGCACGGAATTTGATATTTTCGCTTCCATGGATCCTGCCAGGGAAGTCGGCGGAGATTTCTATGATTTCTTCCTGATCGATGAAGATCATCTTGCACTCGTGATCGCCGATGTTTCCGGGAAGGGGATCCCGGCTGCCCTGTACATGATGGCTGCCCGGATTATTCTGGCCAATAATACAATGGCCGGGAAAACCCCTGCCCAGATTCTGACGGATACCAACAAGTCCATCTGTTCCCATAACCGCGAGGAAATGTTCATCACTGTCTGGCTGGGAATCCTGGAAATCTCTTCCGGGAAACTGGTCGCTGCCAATGCCGGACACGAATATCCCATTATCCGGAAACCGGGACAGGGATATGAGCTTTTCCGCGATAAGCATGACTTTGTCGTCGGCGGCATGCCCTGGCTGAAATACCATGAGTACGAGATGGTACTGGAACCCGGTTCCCGCCTGTTCCTGTATACGGACGGACTGACAGAGGCAACGGATGCACAGCACCGTATGTTCGGGACGGACCGGATTCTGACAACCCTGAACGAAGATGCCGAAGCAGTGCCCGAAGAAACAATCCGGTGCATGAAGGAAGCCGTGAGCGGGTTTGTCCTGGATGCCGAACAGTTTGATGACCTTACCATGCTGGCCCTCTCCTACTCCGGTTCCCCGAAAAACCGGATCACCGTGGAAGCCAGGGTGGAAAACCTGCCGCGGGTCACAGATTTCGTCAATGCACAGCTGGAAGAAATCGGCTGTTCCCCCAAGGCCAGTTTCCAGATTGATGTCGCGGTCGATGAAATCTTCAGCAATATCGCCTACTATGCCTACGGGGAAGGAACAGGCGACGCCACAGTTACCGTGGAGAAAGAAACCGAATTTGTTTCCGTCATTTTCGAGGACAGCGGAATTCCCTATAATCCCCTGGAAAAAGGGGATCCGGACACTTCCCTGCCGGCACAGGAACGGGAAGTCGGCGGGTTGGGAATTTTCCTGGTCAAGAAAACCATGGATGATATGACGTACGAATATAAGGACGGAAAAAATGTCCTCCGGATCCGGAAACATTTGTGATTCCCAGACGGAATGCCACCTGACAGGGAGGATATGTATGTACAGAATCAGAAAAGCCATCCTATGGGCGGCCCTTTGCTCACTTCTTTTCACCCTGCCCTCATGCCGGACCGCCCCGAAAGATGACCCCGGCCTTCCGAAACTGGAGGGTTACGCCATCGAGCATGAAATGGAGTTCGGCGGTGTCTATATCAAGATCACGATCGATGATTTCAATGCATTGGGATTCCGATACGGGGACAGCGTGGACGTTGCCTTCTCAAACGGGTACGTCCTTGAAGATATCCCGTACTACAACGGGTACTACGTGGATGCCGGATACCCTCTGCTGATTGCCTATCCAGGATATGACTACATCAAAGCCGCCGTCAATTACGGGGATGATCTGTGGGAGACAGGCGATCTGTATACCCCGTCCGGGGACAGTCCGAAAGAAGAACCGGAGGACAGCCTTTGGCTGAAAGCCGGACTGGAGGAGCATGTTACGGCTTCCGTTACCCTGCGCGAAAAGGGCAAATATGCCGACATTCAGGAGGCACGGGATATCCACTATTCCGATGAACGCAGCAAGTATCCCAGTGATGTCGTGTTTGCCAACTTCCGCTGTATCCATATGGGGAAAATCCGTGACAATGTCCTGTTCCGTTCCGCTTCCCCCTGCGACAACCAGCATAAGAGGGCTCCTTTTGTGGATTCCCTGATCGCTGAAAAAAAGGTCAATTGTATCCTGAACCTGGCGGACAATGAAAACAAAATCCAGGGGTACATTGAAAAGAGCGACTTCCAATCCCCGTATTTCCTCTCCCTGTACCAGGATGGCAAAGTGATCCCGCTTGCCATGAATATGAACTATTACTCCGCGGACTTTACAGAAAAAATTGCCAAGGGATTGATTGCCATGTCCGAAACGGAAGGACCGTACCTGATCCACTGCACAGAAGGGAAAGACCGGACAGGCTTTATCTGCATGTTGGTGGAAGCCCTGTGCGGAGCCGGATACCAGGAAATCGTAGACGATTATATGCTGACCTATGACAACTATTATAAGATCAACGAAAAATCGGAACCGGCGAAATACCGGACCATCCTGGAGAAAAACCTTCTGGATATGATGAAAGTAGTAGTCGGGAATGACAGTATTGATCTGGAAACTGCCGACCTGTCCGTGTATGCCAGGGAGTTCCTGAAGAAGGCCGGTATGAGCGACCAGCAGGTCGACCGGTTCCTGATGAGACTCTGCAGCTGATTTCTGAGGGTGATTGACCATGCAAACTACTCGCTCGGCGAAAAAAACCTGTTATACGGAAATTGCCTATCTTCTAGGCGTTCTGTTTCTGGCATTCGGGGCGGCCTGTATGACCCATGCCGACCTTGGGCTTTCCATGATCGTGGCTCCGGCTTATGTAATTCATCGGAAGGTGTCCCAGTTCCTTCCGTTTTTCACATTCGGGATGGCTGAGTATGCCCTGCAGGCCGTGCTGATCCTGGTCCTTTCTCTGGTACTGCGCCGGTTCAAGATCAGTTACCTGTTTTCCTTTGTTACTGCCGTTCTCTACGGGTTCTGTCTGGATTTCATGCTGTGGATTGTCAACCGGATCCCCGTCAGCGGACTGCCGATGCAGCTTGTTTTCTTCGCGGTCGGATTTGTATTCTGTACCACCGGTGTCGCCTTTATGTTTCATACCTATATTTCTCCCGAAGCTTACGAACTCGTAGTCAAGGAGATTGCCACCGCATTCCACAAGGACATCAACCGGGTCAAGATCGTGTACGATATTTCCAGCTGCCTTGCGGCTATCCTTTTATCGTTTCTTTTCTTCGGCTTCGGACATTTTGAAGGGATCAAGTACGGCACCATTGTCTCCGCACTGCTCAACGGGTGGCTGATCGGAAGGATCAGTGTCCTTCTGGAATCCCGCTTCGTCTTCCGGGATGCGCTGAAACTCAAACCTCTTTTCGAAAAGTAACCTTGGTTTTCTCTGAAAGTCAAAGGAAACAAATCCCTTTTCGTTTTATTCTTTCCAGGAAGGAATCATGCACATGGATAAACCTGTATTCAGAATTGTCGTCTGTCTGCTCGTATGCTGCCTTCTTCTTGCCTTTCCGGGCACCGCTCTTGCCGATACCCCGGAGCATCCGGATTTGAAAATTGCCCGGCCTTCCGCGGACGGTCAGCTTTATGTCCGGGGCACTTCCCTCTCCAACGCGAACGGGGATCCTGTCCTTCTGCAGGGAGTCAGTACCCACGGTCTGACCTGGTATCCGGATTATGTCAATGAGTCCCTGTTCCGGGACATCTCAGAGAACTGGGATGTCAACCTGGTTCGTCTTGCCATGTACTCGGAGGATTACCGGATCCGGCCCCGGGAAAATCTGGAAATCCTGCACCGCGGTATCGAAGCGGCCCTGCAGGCCGACATGTATATCCTGGTCGACTGGCATATTCTGGACGATTACAATCCGAAACAGAACATGGAAGAAGCCAAATCCTTCTTTGATTCCATTGCCCGGGAATATGCCGGGGTTCCCAATCTCCTGTATGAAATCTGCAACGAACCCAACCAGGATACCGGATGGGAGGATATCTATGACTATTCCAACGTCATCATCCCGATCATCTGCAAGCACAGCCCGGATGCCGTCATCGTCGTAGGCACCCCGGAATACGACCAGGACCTGGTCCATCCGATGGAAAAACCTCTGGATGACGCGAACACCCTGTATTCTTTCCATTTCTACACGGCATCCCATCATGACGACATGATGGACAAACTGGACCGCGCCATCCAGGGCGGGCTCCCCGTATTCATCAGTGAATGCGGAATTACCGAAGCGGACGGCAACGGCAATACAGACTATGAATATGCCGTTAAGTGGTTCCGGTATCTGCATGAGCACAATATCAGCTTTGTAGTGTGGAATCTCTCCAACAAGCGGGAGACTTCCTCCTTTATCAAGGCCAGTTCCGGCGCCTATCTTTCCCTTTCGGACGGGGATCTGACCGATACCGGCAAGTGGATCCGGGATTTGATGCGCGGTGTGGATCCTGCCGACATTCCTCAGGGCGGGATCGTTCAGAAATATGCATGGTATGACTATCTTGTCATGCAGATCCGTGCGCTGGGACGCGGCGGTCTTTCCTCCATACAGAACTGGGTCTGGATGGCTTTGGGATGCTTCGGAGCCATTCTGCTGCTTATTCTATTCCGCCTTTTGTCTGCCGCCGTCAATAAACGCCGCGTCAGAACCTACGATGATGTTGTGCGCCTCTACGGGGACAGTTCCTCCGCCGGTGGTTCACGCTACAAGGGAAAACAGGTCCTGATTTACCTGTTGATGTTTGTTTCCCTTCTTTACCTGTGCTGGCGGGTCCTCTACTCTGTCAACACCAAGTCCGGCCCCCTCCCCGTCATCTGCAACATCCTCCTGTTGGTTGTGGAAATCGTCGGTTTCCTGGAATCCGGCATCCATTATTCGAACATGCTCCATCTCGGGAAACATCCCCTGCCCAAGATCGGGAAGGATGAATATCCCGATGTGGATATTTTCATTGCTACTTATAACGAGCCGGAGGAACTCCTCCGAAAAACCATCAATGCCTGTACCCATCTGAAATATCCCGATAAAAACAAGGTACATATCTGGGTCTGTGACGATAACCGGCGAAGCAGCATGCGTGCCCTGGCTGAGTCCATGCATGTCGGCTATTTCGACCGTCCCGACAACCAGGGGGCAAAAGCGGGAAACCTGAACCACGCAATGGGTCTGACCCGGTCTCCGTATATCGTAACCCTGGATGCAGACATGATCGTTCGCAGTGATTTCCTGCTCAAAACAATCCCGTATTTTGTCTATGTGGAAAAGCTTTGTGCCGATCTGCCGGAAGAGAAGAAAAAACATCTGGGACTCCTGCAGACGCCGCAGTGTTTCTATGACCCGGATGTTTTCCAGTATGCCCTGTATTCCGAAAAGAACATTCCCAACGAACAGGATTTCTTCTACCGCACGATTGAGGTCGGCAAAACTTCCACTAACAGTGTCATTTACGGCGGTTCCAATACTGTTCTGTCCCGGAAGGCTATCGAAGCAATCGGCGGGTTCTTTACAGAATCCATTACCGAGGACTTTGCTACCGGCCTGCTGATCGAATCTGCCGGTTTCCTTTCCCTGGGCCTCGATGAGCCCCTGGCCAGCGGGAAAACCCCGGATTCCTTCAAGGACCACATCAAACAGCGTACCCGCTGGGGACGCGGGGTTATCAATACTGCCAGGCGTGTACACCTTCTGCGCCGGAGGGATCTGTATCCAGAGCAGAAACTCAGTTATATCAGTTCCGTAGCTTACTGGTATTCCCCGATCAAGAACCTGATTTACATACTGTCCCCTCTGTTCTTTGCCGCTTTCCTGATCCCTGTTTTCCGCTGCAACTGGCTGGAACTCCTTGTGTTCTGGCTCCCGATGTTTATCCTGCAGGATGTTTGCCTGCGCGTGGTCGGCAGCAATTCCGTTTCCCTGAAATGGAGCAATATCTATGAGCTGAGCGTGATGCCTTTCCTCCTGGGGCCGATCCTGAAGGAGACCTGCGGCATCACCCTGTCCCGCTTCCAGGTTACGGACAAATCCAAGAAGCGTACGCAGAACCGCAAGGAAACCCTCCCCCTGATGATTCCGTTCCTGGTCCTGCTGGTTCTTTCCGTGTTCGGGATCATCCGCATCCTGTGCATTTCCCGTCTGGAAAACCTGTTCGGGATGCTCATCATCCTGTTCTGGCTGTTCCGGAATCTTTACAGTATCATTATGACCCTGTTCCTGATCAACGGCAGGGACAGCAGCGAAGAAGAAGATTCCGCCAAAGTTCAAGCCGGGGAGTTCGCTTCCCTGTACCGTGAAGCCGACGGGAAAGAATACAGCGGGATCACCACCCTGATGACGGAAAGATCCCTCCGCCTGTTCCTGGACGAATCCGAGAACATACGAACCGGCGACCTGGCCCGGATTACGATTGACACGGACCAGTATCACGTTACACTCCGTGGGATCCTGACCGGGGTAAAGCACCTGCGCTATTCCGAACAGTGTGTCTGCAGCGTGGAAATCCTGGATTACGGTTCGGAAGAAAACGAATACCTCCAGATCCTGTATGACCGGGTCCCAACCCTTCCCCAGACCCTGCACCGGGATTTCGGGTACTGGGGCCTCCTGTGGCGTAACCTGATCTACCGGGCTTTCCGGTCCCTGTAACCCGGATGCCGTATCATCCTAACTTCCCTCCCCGCGCTGTACATACGTACGGTGCGGGGTTCTTTCTTTTGTTCCAGACTCCCACTTAATCCATACATCCGGTAGAAAAACCCCTGCCATGCATGGTAGAATAGGACGAGAATCCGAATTCTCAGAAAGGCATTCACCATGACAGATCATCCTGTATCCGACCAGATCTATACGGACCTTCTCGCTCTGCAGGAAATCCCGTACCGGGATTTCCAAAAAAAACTGATCCCGACCGTGGAACCGGACAGGATCCTGGGAATCCGTACACCGCTTCTGCGCCGGTACGCGCGGGAACTGGCCGGACACAGGGAAGCGGAACTGTTCCTGGCAGAGCTGCCGCATGCCTGGTTTGAGCAGAACCAGCTGCATGCCTTCCTGCTTTCCGGGATGAAAGATTATTCTGCCTGTCTTGCGGGTGTTTCCCGGTTTCTCCCCTATATCGATAATTGGGCAACCTGTGACCAGCTTTCCCCCAGGGTATTCCGCAAACACCGCGCAGAGCTTCTTCCCGTCATTCGGGAATGGCTGCGCAATTCACATCCCTATACCGTGCGTTTCGGGATCGGGATGCTGATGGAGCATTTCCTTGACGAGGATTTTGATCCTTCCTGTCCCGAGATGGTAGCCGGTATACATTCTTCGGAATACTATGTCAACATGATGATTGCCTGGTATTTCGCAACAGCGCTGGCCAAACAGTATGACGCCGCCCTTCCCTATCTGCAGCTGAACAGGCTGGATCCCTGGACGCACAACAAGACCATTCAGAAAAGCCTGGAGAGTTTCCGAATCCCGCCGGAACGGAAGGCTGAACTGAAGATGCTGAGAATTCCCAATAAACCGTAAAGAAAGAAGTGTACCGAATGCAGAAAACCAGACTGAAAAAATATGCCCGCCTGATTGCCCGATGCGGCGTCAATGTCCGGAAAGGACAGGAAGTATTCATCGCTGCAGGCCTGGATCAGCCCGAATTTGTCCGGATGCTCGTGGAAGAATGCTACAAGGCAGGTGCTTCCCGGGTTGTCGTGGACTGGGAATACCAGCCGCTGGACAAACTGCATGTCCGCTACTGTTCCGTAGAAACCCTGGGAAACCTGACCGTCTATCAGAAAGCACGTTTTGAACATTATCTGGATAAAATTCCCTGCCGGATTTATCTGGAATCCGATGATCCGGACGGTCTGAAAGGCATCGACCAGGATAAAATGCTGAAAATCCAGCAGATGCGCTATCCCCAGACGCGTCCTTACCAGGACCAGTTGGAAAACAGGATCCAATGGTGCATCGCCGCCGTGCCGGGAATCTCCTGGGCAAGGAAACTGTTCCCGGGTATTTCCGCGCATCAGGCCGTGGAAAAACTTTGGGAAGCCATTCTTTCCGCCAGCCGGGTTACGGATGATCCGATCCAGGCGTGGAAGGAACACAACGAGAACCTGGCTGCCCGTTGTGCTGCCCTGAACCGCCTCGGAATCGAGAAACTGCACTACACTTCTTCCAACGGCACCGACCTGACTGTCGGCATGATTCCCGAAGCCGTATTCAAAGGCGGCGGGGAGAACAGCCTGCAGGGCATCTATTTCAATCCGAACATTCCCAGCGAAGAATGTTTTATTTCCCCCAAACGCGGAGACGCTGAAGGCATCGTCTATTCCTCCATGCCGCTGAGCTGTGACGGCCAGCTGATCGACAAATTCTGGATCCGTTTTCATGAAGGGAAAGCCGTGGAATGGCATGCCGACCTCAACGAGAACCTGCTTTCCAACCTTCTGCAGTCCGATGAAGGTTCGGCCTATCTGGGCGAATGTGCCCTGATCCCCTATGATTCCCCGATCCGGAAAAGCGGTCTGCTTTTCTACAATACCCTTTTTGATGAGAATGCTTCCTGCCATCTTGCGCTGGGAGCCGGTTATGCCGATACCATTGACGGGTTTGAAAACCGCACGCTGGAAGAATGCCGTGCCCTCGGCATTAATGATTCCATGATCCATGTCGATTTCATGATCGGGACCCGTGATCTGAACATTGATGCCATTACCCGGGACGGAAAGACCGTCCCGGTCTTCCGCAACGGGAACTGGGCATAACGATTCCCGAGCAACTTTTTCAGGGAGGAAGAACGAATATGAATACCATTAACCAGGAATTACTGGATTTTATCTCCGAATCCCCCAGTATGTTCCATACAGCTGCTTCGATTTCCCGGCGTCTGGAACAAAACGGCTTTGTCCGTCTCTCCGAAAACAAGCCCTGGCAGATTGCCCTGGGCGGAAAATACTACGTCACCCGCAACGGGTCCAGCATAATTGCCTTTACCGCTGCCGAGGGTCCCTGGCATTGGAGGATCGGGGCTGCCCACGGAGACAGTCCCACCTATAAATTGAAATCCAACCCGCTGAAAGCCGGACCTGCCGGTTATCTGCGTCTGGATGTGGAAGCTTATGGCGGCATGATTGATTCCACCTGGCTGGACCGTCCTCTGACTATTGCCGGGCGCGTCCTCGTCCGTGAGAACGATACCATTGTCTCCCGCCTTCTGTATATCGACAGGGATCTTTTCCTGATCCCGAACCAGCCCATCCATTTTAACCGGGACGTCAACAGCGGATATAATTTCAACCATGCGGTTGATCTTTGTCCCCTTGTCAGTGCCGGGGCTATGAAACCCGGGGATTTCAATGTCTTCCTGGGCAAAGAGCTGCATACAGAGCCCGATCGCATTGCCGCCAGGGATCTGTATCTGGTCAGCCGGCAGAAAGGGTGCGTCTGGGGGATCGAAAACGAGTTTATCTCCGCCCCCAGGCTGGATGACCTGCAGTGTGCCTTCTCGGGGCTTACCGGTTTCCTCGCAGCTGCCCGACGGAATCCCGGCGGTGTCATGGTGTACTGCTGTTTTGACAACGAAGAGGTCGGATCCGGTACGAAACAGGGCGCTGTGGGAACTTTCCTGACCGACGTGCTCCACCGTCTGAACCGTGCCTTAGGCCATACAGAAGAAGAATATCTGACGGCGGCGGCCGGAAGTTTCTTCCTGTCTGCCGACAATGCACACGCGGTCCATCCCAATCATCCCGAAAAATTCGATCCTGACAATGCCAGCTTTCTGAACCGCGGTGTCGTTATCAAGGAGAATGCCGCCCAGCGCTACATGACGGATGCTTTCTCACGTGCCGTGGTTTCCGCTCTGTGCGCCAAGGCAGGAATTCCCTGGCAGACATTTGCCAACCGCAGTGATATCCGTGGCGGTTCCACACTCGGGAACCTAAGCACCAGCCAGCTCAGTATTCACGGTGCCGATATCGGGCTGCCCCAGCTTGCCATGCATTCCAGCTATGAAACGGCCGGAGCCAGAGATACGGAATACGCAGTCCGACTCTTTGAGACCTTCTATTCCACCCTTCTTTCCATAGAAGGGTCGGATTCTGCCGTTCTTGGCTGATCCATCCATCATAGATCCGGAGGTGTTCCCATGGCTGTCCTGAAAACAAAAATCGTGTCCTCCATGGAAAAAGTATTCCCGGCAGAAGAACCTGCAGGAATTTGTTATCCCCTGAATGCCCTGCAGGGGGAATCTGTACCGTTCCAGCTGGCCATATTCCCGGAGCTGGGCGAAAACACTTCCTATTCGCATCTGGATGTTGTGGCGGAAGTGCGTTCATCCCTTCCCGTTACGATCCGGAAGGTGGGATATGTTCCCTGTGAACTTCTTTACTTTGACAACAGCGACGGATATTATCTGAAGGATACGCCCGGCCTGTTCCCGGATCCTCTTTTTCCGGGAATAAATTCCTCCTTCCGTCTGTCCACCGGGCGTTGGAACAGCTTGTTCCTGGAAGTGAAAACCGTGCATGCCCCGGCTGGGCAAATTCCGGTTACAATTGTCCTGAAACCCCGGGATGCCGCTTACGAGGCAGTGGAAACCACCGTCCTTATCGAGGTGTTGGGAAAGGCACTGGAACCTGCCGGGTTTGAGTATACCTGCTGGTTCCATGGGGACTGTCTGGCCGATTACTACCAGGTTCCGGTGTTCAGTGAAGCACACTGGCAGGCAATGGAAAGCCAGATCCGACTTGCTGCTTCTTACGGGCAGACCATGATTCTGACTCCCCTGTTCACACCGCCTCTGGATACGGCCGTGGGTTGGGAAAGAACTACCATCCAACTGGTCCGGGTATCACGCCCGGATGCTTCCAGGCCCGACACTTACACATTTGATTTTTCCCTGCTCGACCGATTCCTTACCATGGCCGGGCATTGTGGGATCCGTTCCTTTGAAATGAGCCATCTGTTCACCCAATGGGGCGGGAAAGCCTGTCCGAAGATCATCTGTGAGGTGGAAGGGGAACCCCAAAGGATCTTCGGTTGGGAAACGGAAGCCCTGTCTCCTGCCTATCAGGCTTTTCTCCGCGCTTTTCTTCCTGCCCTGACCGCACATCTGGATACACGCGGCCTGCGCGGACATGCTGTGTTCCATCTGACCGATGAACCGCAGGGAAAAGACCTTCCCCATTACCGGGATCTGCGTGATTTCACACTTCCCCTGCTGGACGGATATCCGGTTATGGACGCCATGAGTGAGTATGAATTTTTTACCGAAGGGGTTTCTTCCCGCCCGGTTGTGGCAACACCCTCCGTCGGTCCTTTCCTTAAGGATCCCCGGCCTTCCCCTCTCTGGGTTTATTACGCATGCGGGACAGGGAAAGACTCGTATTCCAACCGGTTCATGGATATGCCGGGAGCCCGCACCAGGATTATCGGGCTGCAGTGCTACCTGCATAGGATTGACGGCTTCCTGCAATGGGGACTGAATTTCTATAATTCCCAGTATTCTCTCCGGCATATCAATCCCTACCTAGTAACGGACGCAGACCGATCCTTCCCATCCGGGGACGCCTTTGTCATCTATCCCGGGGAAAACGGTGAAGCGATTCCCAGCCAGCGCCTCGTCCTGATGGGGGAAGCCTGGCAGGACTATGCGGCATTGAAGATGCTTGAAAAGCAGACCTGTTTTTCCTATGTCCGGAACCTGGTGATGCAAACCGCTTCGGAGCACGGTTTCAATGAACCGGCAATCACTTTTTCCCGCTATCCCCATGGCAGTGAATTCCTGTCCGATCTGAGATCCCGGATAAACCGGGAGATTACCCGGACTGCATAGGATTATTTCCAGAGGAGAATCCCATGGTAGAACTCAAACCCATCACAGAAGACAACTTCATGGATGCATTCAGCCTCCAGCTAGGGGCGGGTCAGGAGGACTTTGTTTCCCATCCGATACGGAGTCTGGCACAGGCTTATGTTTACAGAAACCAATGTCAGCCGTTCGGAATCTATGCCTCCGGGAAAATGGTCGGGTATGTCATGGTGATCTATGATTACGATGTTCCCGAGTATGACGTCTGGCACATGATGATCGACCGGGCGGAACAGGGACATGGATACGGCCGGGAAGCCCTGGAACAGGTCATCGAATATATCCGGACAAAACCATTCGGCGATTCCGACAGGATTGCGCTGACCTGCAACAAGAAAAATCCTGTTGCCCGGAAGCTGTATGAAAGCAAAGGCTTTACAGCAACCGGGATCGAAGAGGACGATGAAATTGAGATGGTGCTGCACATCTGAACAGAAGAAAAACTTCTGCCTTCCTGCCGGTGCAGTCAATCCCGTTCCAATGTAAGGAGTATTTATGATTTATTTCCTGTCTGACTACAGTCAGGGAGCCCATCCACAGGTTCTGGCAGCCCTGTCTGCAACCAATCTGGAACATACCCCGGGTTACGGGGAAGACAGCCACTGTGAAAATGTGTCCCGGATGATCCGGGAGCTGACCGGGGATCCTTCCTGCAATGTCCACCTGATGATTGGCGGAACTTCCTGCAACCTGACCCTGATTGCCGCTGCACTGCGGCCGTACGAATCCGTACTCAGCGCCAAAAACGGGCATATCTACAGTCACGAAACCGGCGCCATTGAAGCAACCGGCCACCGGATTGTCACTTATCCCGCATCAGACGGGAAGCTTACCCTGGCTGCTGTGGAAGCTTGTTGGAAGGAATACCAGGATGAACATACATTGCTTCCCCGTCTCGTCTACGTCTCCCAGCCGACGGAACTGGGAACCGTATATTCCAAATCCGAACTATCCGCCCTTTCAGAAGCCTGTCGGGAACACGGGATGCTCCTGTACGCGGACGGTGCCCGTTTAGGCAGCGCACTGACCTGTTCAGGAAATGACCTAACCCTGCGGGACATGGCCTCCCTTTGTGATGCATTCTATATCGGAGGAACCAAAAACGGGGCGCTGTTTGGAGAAGCCCTGGTCATAACCAATCCGGAGTTGAACGACCATTTCCGCTGGATGATGAAGCGCCAGGGCGGGCTTCTGGCCAAAGGCCGCCTCCTCGGCGTACAGTTTGAAACCCTTCTGGAAGGCGGGGATAATTCCCTGTACTTTTCCATCGCCGCACACGCGAACCGTATGGCTGCCCTGCTGCGGGATGGACTGACCGAAATGGGCGTACGGTTTGCCGCCGATTCCCCTACCAACCAGGTTTTCCCCATCCTGCCGGAAACCGTAATCCGGCAGCTTGAAAAAGAATTCGCATTCTATCGCTGGGAAACGGACGGCGATGGGGACCCATCCATCCGCCTGGTCACAGGATGGGGCACCCGGGAGGAGGAAATCCTCTCTTTCCTGCAAGCTGTGCAGTCTGCACTTCACGTGTCCGGAACCGGCAGCGTACAATCATGAGAATCCGCAGATTGGAAGTTCGGGATGCTTTACCCGTTTCTGAAATGATCATCCGGACACTGAAAGTCTCCAACAGCCGGGATTACCTGCCCGAAACTATCCGGGAGCTGATCATGCACCAGCAGCCCGAAGATATTCTGTCCCGGGCTTCCTGGACGCACTTTTATGTAGCCGAAGACGAAGGAGCAATCATCGGCTGCGGGGCGATCGGGCCATATTACCGCAGGGAAGATGAAAGCTGCCTGTTTACCTTTTTTGTCTCTCCCGATCACCAGCGGCGGGGTGTCGGAAGGAAGATCATGGAAACCCTGGAGCATGACACGTATTTCCTGCGTGCCAGGCGGGTGGAAATTCCGGCTTCCGTCACCGGGCTTCCCTTTTATCTGAAGATGGGATACAGCTATAAGGACGGCATCACTTCCCCGGATGAGGAAGGACTGCTGCATCTGGAAAAAAAGAAAGCCCCGGTTCAACCGGGATTTCAGGCAGGTCATCAGAATACAGGAGGTTCCCTATGAACAGTGAATATCTGCAGCGAGGTTATGTTACCTATGAAGATTTCGGCGCCGCCGGGGACGCCGAGCACGACGATACGCAGGCACTCTATGATACGCATGTGTTCGCCAATGAGAACCATCTGAAAGTCAAAGCCAGATGGGATGCAAATTATTATATCGGAGGCCGGGAACTGGTCATCCCCATTGAAACGGACACAGATTGGGGCAGTGCTCATTTTGTGATCGATGACCGGGATACGGAAAACAACAAAGCCCCCATATTCCTCGTGGATTCCAGACAGCAGCCCGTCCCGCTCGCCCTAGAATCCCTTCGCAGGGATCAGAAAAAGCTGGATGTCACTCTGCCATGGGACTGTTATGTCACAGTAGAAAACAGCGACATCCGTCATTTCATCCGTTTCGGACCGAACCAGAACAACGGGAGTGCACAGACAGACTGCTTTATCCTGCGCAGGGACGGAACTGTCGACAGCCCGATCGATTGGGATTATGACACATTCACATCTATCCGGGCCATCCCGATGGATTTGGAACCTCTGACCCTTTCCGGCGGCATCTTTACGACCATCGCAAACCAGGGGCCCTCAGTATATAATTATTTTGAACGGAATATCCTGATCCGCCGTTCCAACACGACCGTTGACGGCACCGTCCACTACGTATGCGGTGAACTGTCCCACGGCTGCCCCTACAACGGGTTCATTCATGCCGTGGACTGCGCGAACATCGTGTTCCGGAATCTGTTTTCCACCGGGCATAAGATGTATTACACAATCGGGAGTGCCGGCGTTTCCGTCCCTATGGGTTCCTATGACCTGCGTGCCGGACATATCATCAACTTTACGATGGAAAACTGCAGGACAAACAATATTCTGGACCGTTCCCACTGGGGCACCATTGCCACAGACTTCTGCAAGAATATCCTGCTCGACCATTGCGAACTTTCCCGCATCGATACGCATCAGGGAGTGTCCGGAACCTATGTCCTGAAAAATTCCTCATTCGGACACATGGGGATCAAGGCCATAGGAAGAGGGAGAATCCTGGTGGAAAACGTGACAACCTACGGCCCGAACCTGGTCGAATTCCGCAATGATTACGGAAGCACCTGGGAAGGCTCCGTGGAGATCCGGAATACGCGCTATATCCCGAAATGCGGCGAAACTGCCGTCCCTGTCCTGTTTGCCGTCCAGAACAACGGCATGCATAATTTCGGGTATCCTTGTTTCATGCCGGAAAGCATCCTGATTGACGGGCTCGAGATCGCAGATGACCATGTCCCCGATTCGTATCAGGGCCCGTACGTATTCAGCGATCCGGATGCCCCAACCGGTTTCGAAGCAGGGCCGCTGACCGATCCGCGCCCATTCCCCTACTCCCCGACCAGGACACTTATCCTGAGGAATATCCGTACCCACAGCGGGAAAAAAATCATTCTTTCCCTGAATCCATCCTTTACATTGGGAAAATAACCAGATCAGACAGGAGAAGCCATCATGAAGTACAGAATCTGCCGAAAAACCGGTGACAACATCAGCGAAATCGGACTCGGATCTTCCACGATCGTCGAGTCTTCCGAGAAAGACGGTCTTCTTGCACTGGAATGTGCTTTCGAAGGCGGAATCAACTATTATGACATGGGTTCCGGAGACGGGAAATGCTTCCCGCTGTACGGAAAAGCCTTCTCTTCCGTCCGCGACAGGATTTTCTACCAGATTCATTTCGGGGCCGATTATACCAGGGGAACCTATGGATGGACGCTGGATCTTGATACCATAAAACGCTCTGTGAATTGGCAGATGACCAACCTGAAAACCGATTACATCAATTACGGCTTCATCCACTGCCAGGATGAGGACCGGGACTGGAAGGCCTTTCAGGATCACGGGATTCTCGATTACATGCTTGCGCTGAAAAAGGCAGGCGTGATCCGGCATATTGGCGTGTCTTCCCATACCCCTTCCGTTGCCCGGAACATTCTGGATACAGCCGATATCGATATGATGATGTTCTCCGTCAATCCGGCCTACGACTACGGAGAAGGAGATCTGGCCTACGGAAGCGCGGAAGAACGCATGGACCTGTACCGCCGTTGTGAAAGGGACGGGATCGGGATTTCCGTGATGAAGACATTCTCCTCCGGCCAGCTCCTCAACGCCTCCGTTTCTCCTTTCGGCAGGGCGCTGACCATCTATCAGTGCATCCGCTATGCGCTGGACAAACCGGGGATCCTGACCGTCCTTCCCGGCGCAAGGAACGTGGATGAAGTCCGCCGCCTGCTTGCCTACTATGACCAGCCCGAAGAGGAAACCGATTATTCCATCCTTGCCTCCTTTGCCCCCGCCCAGGCCAGCGGGAAGTGTGTTTACTGCAATCACTGCAAACCCTGCCCCGTCGGATTGGACATCGGCCTGATCAACAAATACTATGACCTGTCCCGTGCCGGGGACCATCTGGCAGAAGAGCATTACCGGACACTGGCACTGCACGCCTCCGACTGCATCGGGTGCGGGCACTGCGATGACCGTTGTCCCTTCCATGTACATCAGAGCACACGAATGCAGGAGATCGACGCCTATTTCCGCAGCCTGTAAAGTCCTGCCCTATCCCCGGCCCAGCGGGATGCCCGTCAGGTCCAAAATCCAGAAACGCCCGGACAAGTCCGGGCGTTTTCTTGATCCGTTTTCAGCGGTTGGCGTCGTATTCCCTGTAGGCATCTACTTTCCTGCCGGAACGTTCATTGTATACGAACGTGCAGCTGAGATAAGCTTCAATCAGTTCCCTGGCAAGCATATTCCCGACTGTCTGGCTTCCGATCGTGATGATATTGCAGTTATTGCTCAGGCAGGCACGTTTGGCACTGTAAACATCGGCGACATTGGCGGCAAAAGCACCTTTTACCTTGTTCGCGGCAAGCATTACCCCGATCCCGGTCCCGCAGAACAGGATACCCCGGTCGAAGTTCCCCGCGGCTACCTGCTCGGCCGCCCGGATGGCCACATGGGCATAGATCGGATCATCACTGCCGAAATCCGTCACCTCATGGCCAAGACTTCTGACAAATTCCATCATTTCCAGTTTGAGTGCAGTCGCATTCGGGTCACACCCCATGGCAATCTTCATCTTGATTCTCCTTTATCCGGACTCTGCAGTCCGGCTTCCTTTCTGATCGCAATCATATTTTTCATCGGATTGGTTCCCGTTGTCCCGAAATACAGGTACAGTTTCCTGTACTCCTGATAAAGCCGGTCATAGATTCCCACATTCGCAGGGATTGGATGGATCACGCAGCGGATTGGTTTCACCAGTCTCTGGATTGCTTCCGTTGCATTCTGTATTCCGCATTCCTCCCCGGCTGCTGTCAGCGCATATACGGCACTGCCCAACGCCCCGCATTCCGCCGTATCCGCGAGCGCTATATCCCGGTTCAGTACGTCAGCGTAGATCTGCAGGAGCATCCTGTTTTTCTGTGCAATTCCACCGGCAGCCACGCATTTTTCAATCCGTACTCCATGCGAAGTATAGTTCTCCACAATCATCCGGTTCCCGAAGGCGGTAGCTTCCACAAGGGCCCGGAAAATATCTTCCGCCCTTGTCTGCAGGTTCATCCCCAGGATCATGCCGGTCAGTTCCCCGTCCATCAGGGTAGACCGTGTCCCGTTCCACCAGTCCAGTGCCAACAAACCGCTCTGACCCGGTTTCAGGCGGGATGCCTTTTCCGTAAGCAGTTCCAGTACGGATATTTTCCGTTCCGCAGCTTCGGATCGATATGCCTCCGGTACCAGGTGCTCCTCCAGCCAGGAGAAGTGATCCCCCACACAGCATTGCCCGGATTCCAATCCGTAAAAACCGGGCAGGATTCCATCCCGGATACAGCCATTGGATCCCGGAACCTCATGGAATTCCCGGCTGAGTGTCAGCTGACAGGCACTGGTTCCGATCACGCTTGCCAGGATCCCGCTCTCCGTGACCCCGGTCGCAGCCACCGTAGTCAGGGAATCTCCCTGGCATACCGCCACAGGGGTTCCCTCCTGCAAACCGGTTCTGGCAGCCCCGGCCGCATCGATAAAGCCGGCAATAGTGCCCGGACTCCTGACGGGAATGGAAAAGATCTTCTCCCGCAGGGCAAGGAGATTCGGATCCAGGGCACACAGGAATGCATCCGAAGGATCCTTCCCGGCATACAATCCCCGGTATCCCGCCATCCCGAGATTCCGGACCATAGTACCTGTCATTCGGAATGTAATCCAGTCCCCGGCTTCCAGGAAATAGGACGTTTCCGCAAACAGATCCGGATCACGGTGCAGTGTTTCCCATACTTTGGGGAGCAGATACTCCGGGGAAACAGTCCCTCCCGACCAGGAAAGGAAGCTTTCCCCTCTCTGCTGCGCTGTTTCATTGATCCTGTCCGCTTCTGCCTGGGCGCTGTGATGTTTCCACAGTTTCACATAAGCCTGTGTCCTGCCCCTGTACTTGTCGAGATAACACAGCGGCGTACCTTCCCGGGTCAGGGGGAGCACGGTGCAGAAAGTGAAATCCGTCCCGACAGCGAGTACGCTCTTCGGGTCAATCCGGCCTTTTTCCAGGACGGATCGGATTACGTTTCCCAACCCTTCCTCATACTCACGGGGATCCTGATAACAGGCCAGCGGTTCCACCGCGGTCCCGTCCGGAAGACATTCATCCATGCATCCGTGCGGATAGGCATAGCTTGCGGAAGCAGCCTCCTCGCCGGAATCTGTCCGGAAAGCCGCCGCACGTACGGACAGAGTCCCGAAATCGATCCCGATCACGTATTTTTTATCCATAGTATTCCTCGGCCAGTTCCTCAGCCAGACGGCCGATCCTGCCGGTTTCCACAGCAAACTGCAGGATACTGTACCGTTTCCGGACCGTATAGGCTTCTTTCAGCGTCCGTACAAACAGTTCACGGTCCACACCCACAGCCTGCGGATGCACCGGCAGCCCGACGGTCTGCAGATATGCCCGGCAGGCATCAGAAGACGGCATAATCTCAATCACTTCTCCGGGGAGGTCGTCCCGGAGTTTTTCAAACAGCCTGGCAATGACCGGAGTGGCAATTCCAACCTTCGTCCCGTGGAAATGAATGGGCAGTCCCTTTTCGTGGAATTCCATCTCCCAGTAATGTCCCAGCATATGCTCCGCCCCGGATGCAGGTCTGGATAATCCGACAATACTCATGGCCACGCCGCACTGTACCAGTCCCTGGATCAGGAAACGGATAGATGTTTCATCCCGGTCCGCAATTCCCTGCGCATGGGCCAGCAGCGGTTCCACACACTGCCTGACCAGCGTTGCTGTCGTATCACAATAATATTCCCCGGCTGCACACTGGGCCAGTTTCCAGTCTGCCAGTGCGGTAAGCTTCCCCAACATATCCCCGAAGCCGGACTGGATCATGGCCATGGGAGCTTTCATCAGGATATCGGTATCCCCCACGACTGCCCGCGGCAGCACGGTCGGGACCGACAGTTTTCTGTTCTCACAGGTTATGGAAGAGGAATTGGAAACATACCCATCCATGGAAGGAGCCGTCGCCACAATCATATGCGGGATCCCCGTCAGCATGGAAGCGTATTTGCCAAGATCGTTGATTACACCTGATCCCACCCCGATCAGGAGCCCGGTATCCCTGCGCATGTTGATCAGGATCCTTCTCAGGGAAGTTTCATCCGGGAAGAGATCATGGTTCTTTTCGGAAGGAAACACATAATACTGGACATCCCGCTTGGCCTCTTCCAGGATTTTTCTCACGGTTTGCCCTGCAATCCTGTCTGTATTTTCATCTGCAAACAGGAAGATTTTGGCGTCTGGATGCAAAGCTGCGGCATCCGCAGCTTCCGGCAGAACTCCGGGTCCGAACGAAAAATACTCCATCGGGAAGGAATGTGTCCTCCCGCAGGAACAGGAAAATGTCAGTCCCGGCATCTGATTGATCGGGAGATTCAGGATTTCATTCATTGAGGGCTTCCGGCGGCCGGAAAACGGCCGTCTTCTCCTTTCCGGACAGGTTGCTGCGACGCAAGGCATTTTGACTTCACAGATAATAAACTGATTATAGCACACCTGCCCAAAAAAGATAACAAATCCGCAATTTGCCCTGCCCACAGGCCATAACTTGCTTTATAATGAAAAGGAAACATATGGAATCAACCGAAAGGATATTGGATTTATGGAACAGAAAATTGCACAGTACAAAGCCTATCTGAAACGCCAGCATGCATTCGAACATGCTGCCGGCATCCTGCAATACGATATGGAAACGGTCATGCCCCGGGGCGCTGCAGAGGATTTCGCGGAAACCATGGGAATCCTTGCGGAAGAATCCTATAAAATGGAGACCGACCCGGAACTGATCGCCCTGGTCAAGGAACTGAGCGATCATCAGGAAGAACTGGATCCCATCACCCGCCGGGAAGTAGAAGTCCATCAGAAGAGTATCGACCGGATTTCCTGCATCCCCATGGAGGAATTCGTTGACTACAACCGGACGCAGTCCCAGGCCGTTACCGTATGGCAGAAGGCAAAGGTGGAAAACGATTTTGCCGCATTCCTGCCTTATCTGAAGAAGATCATAGAGTATAACCGGAAATTTGCGCTCTATTATGCTCCGGATAAGGATCCCTACAATACGCTGCTGGACCAGTATGAGGAAGGCCTCACCAAGGAAACACTCGATCCGTTCTTTGCCAACCTGGCTTCAGCCTTCCGTCCCCTGATCCGGGAAATCGTCAAAGTACGGGACCGTGTCGATGACCGTTTCCTGTTTGGTCATTTCCCGGTTTCACTGCAGAGGGAACTGTCCGACGACCTGATGCGTGTCCTGTGCATAGACCGCAACTATTGCGCCATCGGGGAAGTCGAACATCCCTTCACGACAAACTTCAGCAAACACGACGTCCGTATCACGACGCACTATCACGAGGACGCCCTGGCCTCTTCCTTCTACTCTGTCGTCCATGAGGGCGGCCATGCCCTGTATGAACTGCATACCGGGGATGATCTGATCGGGTCCCCCCTGGCATCGGGGACGAGCATGGGGATCCATGAGTCCCAGTCCCGTCTGTTTGAAAACATGATCGGACGCAGCCGGGAGTTCGTGAACCTGGTATTCCCGAAGATTGTTTCTCTGTTCCCCGAACAGATGAAAGATGTCACCGCGGAAGCCTTCTACCGTGCCGTCAATAAGAGCGAACCTTCCCTGATCCGTACCGAAGCCGATGAGTTGACCTACTGCTTCCACATCATGATCCGCTATGAACTGGAAAAACAACTGATTGCAGGAACCCTGCAGGCAGATGATCTTCCGGAAGCCTGGAACCGGATGTACCGGGAGTATCTGGGACTGGCTGTTCCGGATGATACCCGGGGAGTTCTGCAGGACAGCCACTGGTCCGGCGGCAGTTTCGGCTATTTCCCGAGTTATGCCATCGGGTCCGCTTATGCCGCCCAGATCATGCATGCCATGCAGAAAGACATCGACGTGGCACAGTCCATTTCCGCCGGCAGTCTGGAACCCGTAAACCGCTGGCTGACAGAAAAGATCTGGAAGTACGGCACGATGCTTAAGCCGGGGGAAGTCATCCGCAATGCCTGCGGTGCCGATTTTGATCCCTGCTACTATATCGACTACCTGACGAAAAAATACAGTGAACTCTACAGGCTTTGATCGGCCCTGACTCCCCTGATTCGATTTCCATTGGAGGTGAACCCATGCCGGATTCCTATACATTTTCATTCCAGCTTCCCATCAAGAAGCAGTATGATGTCATTGTTGCCGGCGGCGGTGTCGCGGGTATCGCTGCAGCCGTCACTGCGGCAAAGGGCGGGAGCAGTGTGCTTCTGATCGAAAAAAGCAATATCCTGGGCGGTCTCGGGACACTCGGGATGATCAACTATTTCGTCCCGATGTGCAACGGGAACGGAAAGCAGATCATTTTCGGCCTGGCCGAAGAATGGCTGCGGGAATCCGCCGCAGGCAGTTACTCCACCATTCCCCCGGAATGGGAAAACGGGGAGCCTTCGGAACCGACGCATGTCCGGTATACCCAACGGTATTCCCCTTATGTCTTTGCCCTCCAGCTGACACAGAAGGTGCTCCATGCGGGCGTGGATCTCCTCTATGACTGTATCGCCGGTTATCCCGTCATGAATGGGAACCTGTGTACCGGCGTAATCACCGACAGTAAATCCGGGCTGGAGCTGTACGGCTGCCGGCTCCTGATTGACACGACCGGGGATGCTGACCTGCTCCGCCGTGCCGGAGTACCTACTGC
>JAFPSR010000072.1 GCA_017413675.1 Clostridia bacterium
AACGTCGCTGCCGGACAGGTCATCTCGCAGGACCGGAATGCGGGGGAACAGGTCCCGGAGAACACGATCATCGGGCTGGTGATCTCCAAAGGCACCAAACCGTTTGATATGCCGGATGTAACCGGGATGGAAAAGGAGAAGGCGGAAAGCGACCTGATCGTCCTGGGCCTTACGGTGGATATCGAATATGCCGAGGATAGTTCCGTTCCGGAAGGACACGTCATCTCCCAGAGCGTGAAGGCCGGGGATCCGGTCAGCCGGGGAGATACCGTCAAACTGATTATTTCCAGCGGTGCCAAGAAAGCGGTTGTCCCGTATGTGGTCGGACAGACCCGCGAGGAAGCGGTCAAGTCGCTGGAGGAACTTGGCTTCAAGGTCAAAGTGGTCGAAAGCTATGACGATACCATGGAAATCGGCCGTGTTGTCAGCCAGACCCCGGAAGCGGGTACCACGCAGATCGTGAATACGGAAGTTACGATTGCCGTCTCCAAGGGGCCGGCTCCGACGGCCAAACCGGCGGAAACCAAGGCGCCGACGAAGGCGCCGGCCACCCGTACAGCTACCCCGAAAAGGACAGCGACTCAGAAACCCACCCCGACAAAGACACCTATGATAACCCCGACAGCGAAACCGGCAACACCTACGCATACGCAGAAACCGGCGACACCCACTCCGACGCCGACACCCAAGCCGGCGACACCCACCCCGACCCCGACGCCGACACCCAAGCCGGCAACACCCACCCCGATCCCGAGCTACACGGTCCCGGGCTTCTCGACGGAGAGTGAGGCAAAGAGCTGGTGCAACAGCCGTGGGATCACCCTGAATGTTTCCTCCAGGCCGTATTCCTGGGAGAACCCGACCGTAGGCACGGTTCTCACCAACCCGAACAAGGGACAGACGGTTTACTACGGAGGCACTATCACCATCACCGTCAGCAAGGGTGTCAAGCCCATTGCGAAGGGCGATACTGTCTATGTGGATCCGGGTACCGTGTACTGGTCTCAGAGCAGCGGTACAGGTACCAGCGGGAAATTCACGAACGGCAAAACCGGGACGGTCAAGTATCTGGCCAGCGGGGCAAAATGCCCGTACAACATCAACGGAACCGGCTGGTGCCCGGCAGCGAATGTCCATCAGCGGACAAATTAAACCGGCAAAAGGACACAGTGTGATTCAATAAAAGAACCTCTGCAGACCCTGATGAGTCTGCAGAGGTTCTTTTCTGCTTGGTACCGGCCGGGAAACAGGAACAGCCGGACGGTACGTCCGGCTGCAGGGAGTAGGAGCGGCAGGATTAATCTGCCGTCGGAACAAAGGAAAGATCCAGGGGCTGTGTTTCCGTAATGGAGGCATTCCCGGAAAGATCACGGTAGACGGTTACGAAAGCGTATCCCGGGACTTCCTGCGGGTTCATGGAAGAGACATGGCACAGGATGCAGTAATTCATGCCGGCAACGACCTGCTGGCCGATGACGAGGACCGGGGTGGTAATATTCCCATTGGTGCCTTCCAGGGCTTTATTCAGTGCAGCCAGTCCTTCCTCCTGGGATTCGGGGGCGGACCATCCGCCGATGGCAGGCTGCCCGTCCGGGGCTTTTTCGTCTTCACTGCCGAAGGGTGTGAAGGTACGCAGGCCGAGCATTTCGGCTTTGCCGTTCAGATCTTCATAGATATATACGATAGAGTAGAAGGTACCGGTTTTCAGTTCATCCACACTGACTTCCGATTTGCAGAAGAAGGCATGGTTTTTCCCGGATACGACCTGGCTGCCCAGATACGCGAGGGGTTCTGCTGTAATTCCCGTGATGGTGGAGGTTGCCTTGTCGAACAGGGCTTTCAGATCCTCCGTTACGGTCGGGACAGACGCAGTTTCCCAGGCACCCGTGGATCCTGCCGGTTCCTTGATGGTTACGGGCGTTCCCTGCGCAGCTTCCGGTTTCGTACAGCCGGTCAGCAGGGTAAGGCCGATAACGCCGGCCAGCAGTACTGCGATATATTTCTTCATCGTAACAATCTCCTTTGGAGGACGGTTCCGCGTCCTCTTTTGTATTTGCATCTTTTAGACGAACGGCCCGTTCCGGAAGTTTCGTGTTTCCGGGGAAGGTTTGTAAAAAAAGACAGGGAAGAGTCCCTGTCCTGAAGTACGGCTGCTAATCCTGGTACCGCCTGCGGATTTTTCTCAGTTTGATACCGCAGTAGATAATCAGAAAAGAATAGATTACGAAAAATACACTGAAAAAGACTGCAAAGAATGTTGCTGCCGGGGTGGAACTGTTCCCGGTCGTATACCGGAGGAAATTCGGAATCACGCAGCATAGGAAGATACAGGTAAAGGGCAGGAGGCGCGTCTTCACGATTTTGCCGACCCGTTCCACACGGGAAGCATTATCCGAAAACAGTTCTCCTTCTTCTTCGGTTGTTGTTTCCTCTGCCGGTTTGCGGAAATAGAGCCAGCCCAGGCAGCTGGCGCAGTATTCCCAGCCGAAATCCCGCAGCATCTGCATGTATTCCGGATTCTGTTCGTTGTTCTTAAAATCCAGGCGGTAAATCACATCTTCGGGTTCGCAGGATTCGAACCGGTAGAAGCACGGGGCGATGGCATCCACAAGTTTCCAGCCGTTCCTGTGCATTTTCCGGAGCCACTTTTCTTCCTCTTCCCAATCTGCAATTGTAAAGAAACGTACGGATGTCTTACGCATGTATTTCCTCTCCTTTGCTGTTCCGGTATAATCTTTCGATCCTTTTGATTTCCAGGGAAAGGATTTCCTTTCCCAGCTCTGTCAGGCTGTACAGTTTTCGTGTATCCTCTTCACCGGCAAAAGCGATGAGGCCGTCTTTTTCCATTTTGGACAGTGTCCCGTACATGGTACCCGCACTGATCGATACGGCCCCGCCGGTCATTCTCTTGACCTGCTGGCTGATCCCGTACCCGTGCTGCGGGGTCTTAAGACAGAACAGGATGTAAAATCCGGATTCCGTCATCGGGACGTAGATTCGTCTGAGCCTTTCCTCCATTGTGGATTTCTCCTCATTTGATTATCGCGGTTCGATATATCGGACTGCGATATATAATATATCGGACCTCGATACAGTTGTCAAGCCTTTTTGGGAGAATCGATAAAATATTTTTTGCGGCACGCAGGGGAATGGGGGGAAATCTGCCGGGTGGCCTGAATTATTCCTGTATATCTGCATAAAGATACCGGAAGAATGCGGTTTTGCGCTTGTCAAAAAATGCATAATTATGGTATAATCACAGAAAATATTACAGAATTCTGCATAAGCAGACGTGCTCCCTGTAAAATGCCGGGATTTCCGGTTTTTTCAAATGCATATTCATTCGGGAAGCGCGGATGCGGAGGAGGACACATGAAAAAATGGATTGCCATTGCCCTGGTGCTGGTGCTTTCCCTGGCAGCCCTCAGCGGCTGTGCCGGGAAGAAAGACGGAGACGGGAAGGTCTGGAAAGTAGCGACCGATACCGTGTTCAAACCCTTTGAGTATACGGATGCCAACGGCAACTTCGTTGGGATCGATGTGGATATTCTGGCTGCGGTAGCCGAGGACCAGAATTTCAAGTATGAACTGCAGGTCCTGGGCTGGGATGCCGCCATCGCCGCCTGCCAGGCGGGACAGGCTGATGCCATGATCGCCGGCGCTTCCATTACTGACAAGCGCAAGGAGAGCGGGTGGTTCTTCTCTGACGGCTACTACGTTGCCACGCAGTGCATGGCTGTAGCCGACAACGCCGGTGTGGAAAGCTTTGAAGACCTCAGCGGCAAGCTCGTAGCTGTCAAGAACGGGACCCAGGGACAGGAATATGCCGAAAGTCTGAAGGAAAAGTATGGTTTCGAAATCGCGATCTATGAGGATTCCCCCACCATGTACCTCGCCGTGACCGGCGGACAGGCTGTTGCCTGTTTCGAGGACACCCCCATCATGAAGGCATCCATTAAGGAAAACGGATATGCCATGCATGTGGTGGAAGGCTCCGAGAACGAAGGCGCTCCCTACGGGGTTGCCACGTTCAGCGAGGATAAGGCCGAGTTCCTGAAGATGTTCAATGCCGGCCTGGCCAACATCAAGAAGAACGGCAAACTGGACGAGATCCTGAAAAAGTACCTCGGCTGATCCGTTCCCGCGTATTCTGACTTCCTGAACCCTGCGGCGGGGAAATTGCCCCCGCCGCAGGATATTCTTTTTCGTATCTCTTTCCTGCAAAGGTGGTTTCGTGATTGTCTGAAATAATCGTTGAATATGGAAAACTCCTGTTTCCCGCATTCGGGATGACCCTGCTGCTGGCACTGTACGGACTGTTCTTTGCCTGTATCCTGGGCCTGATCTTCGGGATCATGAGCGTCGTAAGGAACAAGGTCCTGAACGGGATTGCCCTGGTGTTCGTGTACGCGATCCGCGGCGTCCCCATGATCGTCCTGGCCTATTTCATCTACTTCGGCGTCCCGTATTTCTTCAATAAGATCCTCAACATCGGCGGCGGCATGACCTTCAGCGCGCTGACGGCCGGTACGATCTGCCTGGCCCTGAACTGCGGCGCCTACATGGCCGAAATTATCCGGGGCGGGATCCAGTCGGTGGACCTGGGGCAGATGGAGGCGGCACGGAGTCTGGGACTGCCGTACTGGCGCTCCATGCACCGCGTAGTGCTTCCGCAGGCTATCAAAAACATGACGCCGAGCATCATTAACCAGTTCATCATTACCCTGAAGGATACTTCCATCCTTTCGGTTATCGGATTTCCGGAACTGGTCAACAGCGCCAAAAACGTCAATGCCTTAACGGGAAAGGTTTTCCAGACCTGGGCGGTTGTTGCCGTCCTCTACCTGATCGCCATTACGATTCTTTCCCGTATCTCGAAGAGACTGGAGAACAAATTAAAGCATGAGCAGCATATCCACTGAGAGCAGGATCCGGGTTCGGGATCTGCATAAGAGTTTCGGAAAACAGGAAATCCTCAAAGGGATCTCCCTGGATGTCCGGGAAGGGGAAGTGGTCGTGATCCTCGGCCCTTCCGGATCGGGAAAATCCACCTTCCTGCGCTGTATGAACCGCCTGGAAGACCAGGGGGTGAGCGGCAGCATCTTCATCAACGGGGTGGAGATCATGGACCGCAAGACGAACATCAACAAGGTCCGGGAAAAGATCGGGATGGTTTTCCAGCATTTCAACCTGTTCAACAATCTGAACGTCCTGAAAAACCTGATGCTGGCGCCGGTCGACCTGAAAGTGGCGACCAAGGAGGAAGCCAAAAAACGGGCGCTCTATTTCCTGGGGAAGGTCGGGCTGGCCGAAAAGGCGGAAGCGTATCCGTCCGAACTGTCCGGCGGGCAGAAGCAGAGGGTTGCCATTGCCAGGGCTCTGTGCATGAACCCGAATATCATGTTCTTTGACGAACCCACCTCGGCTCTGGATCCGGAAATGGTCGGGGAAGTCCTGCAGATTATGAAGCAGCTGGCCCAGGAAGGCATGACCATGGTCGTGGTTACCCACGAGATCGGGTTTGCCAGGGAAATTGCCGACCGGATTATTTTCCTGGACGGCGGTGTGATTGTGGAGGAAGGCGAACCGGAATCCTTCTTCCAGAATCCGAAAACCCAGCGTGCCAAAGACTTTATCGATAAAATCCTGTGATGAGGATATCGGGAAACCGTCCCTGCGGGGACAGCTTTTTGCGTACTGTCCTTTCCCTGTCCTTTGTTGTATAATGCGAAGGAGAAGAAAGCGGAAACGGAGAAAGGTTATGACAGATTATGCTTTGCTGACAGCACAGATCCGCTCCCTCTCCGAGGGGATTTCCTATCCGGTAACGGTCCTTTCCAACGCTTCGGCGCTGCTTTATGAGGCGCTCCCGGATCTGAACTGGTGCGGGTTTTATCTCCGGGACGGAGGTACGCTGTACCTGGGGCCGTTCCAGGGGAAGATTGCCTGCACCCTGATCCCGTGGGGGAAAGGGGTATGCGGTACTGCGGCCCGGGACGGGAAGGCCGTATGTGTTGCGGACGTGCATCAGTTTCCGGGACATATCGCCTGCGACAGCGCCTCCAATTCGGAAATCGTTCTGCCCCTTCGGGTGCACGGGGAGGTCTGGGGGGTAATGGATCTGGACAGCCCGCTGTTCGGGCGCTTTCTGCCGGAAGATGAAAAAGGGCTTGCAGACATTGCCGGCTGCCTTTCGGAAATACTGGAAAAAATAAGCTGAAAAAAGGAGAACCCTTCATGCGGAAACTGACCAGGGAAGAAGCTGTCCTGCTGCGCGGCAGGGCAATGGATCTGTTCAAGGAAGGATATAACTGCGCGCAGGCGGTTGCACTGGCTTTTGCGGATTATGTCCCGATGGAAAAAGAAACGCTGGCAGCCCTGTCCAGTTCCTTCGGGGGCGGTATGGGCCGGCTTCGGGAAGTCTGCGGGGCAGTATCCGGCATGTTTATGATCTGCGGACTGCGAAAAGGATATACAGGTCCGGAGACCGGACCGGCCAAAGCGGAGCATTACGCCCGGATCCAGGAAATGGCAGCAGCCTTCCGGGAAAAGAACGGGACGATTATCTGCCGGGAACTGCTGGGACTGGATCATCCGCAGGACCCGCCGGTGCCGGCGAAGCGGAATGAACATTTCTACCAGACGAGGCCCTGTGCGGAGCTGGTAGGGGATGCTGCGGAAATTGCGGCCCTGTATCTGGCAGAAGAGGACGAATAATGGGAACCAATACTGCCGGGACGAACAGGATCCGGTATGTCCTTTTTGACCTGGACGGGACGCTCACGGACCCGGGAGTCGGGATCACCAATTCGGTGGCCTATGCCCTGGAACGGTTCGGGATCCGTACGGAGGACAAAACAAGCCTTTATCCGTACATCGGCCCGCCGCTGATGGATTCTTTCCGGAAATATGCGCACCTGTCCGCACCGGACAGCCGTAAGGCCATCGCGTATTACCGGGAATATTTCACGGACCGGGGAATTTTCGAGAACGAAGTCTATCCGGGAATTCCCGAAATGCTCTCGCGCCTGCGTTCCGGGGGAAAAACCCTGATTCTGGCGACATCCAAACCGGAACCGTTCGCACGGACGGTTCTGACCCACTTCGGCCTGGACGGCTTTTTTGCCTTCACTGCCGGGGCAACCCTGGACGAAAAACGGACCACGAAACCGGAAGTGATCCGCTACGCCATGGAACTGGGCGGGTTTTCGGCCGGTCAGGCGGTGATGGTCGGGGACCGGGAACACGATATCCATGGAGCGAAAGAAAACGGGATGTATGCCGTCGGCGTTCTGTATGGGTATGGGTCCAGGGAAGAACTGATCTGTGCCGGGGCGGATGCCCTGGCAGAAAAACCGGAAAATATTCCGGTGCTTCCTGTCTTTGCGGAAGCGGAAGGGAAGGATTGTTTGTGAAAATCAGGAATTTGACATATATGGCACTGGCGGTTGCCGTTCTGACCGTCTGCTCCTGGCTGACGATCCCGTTTACCGTCCCCTTTACGCTGCAGACATTTGCGGTCTTTGCCACCCTTTTGATCCTGGGCGGATGGAAGGGAAGCGCTGCGATCCTTGTTTATCTGCTTATGGGAGCGCTGGGACTTCCCGTCTTCTCCGGATTCCGGGGCGGGATCGGGCACCTGCTGGGACCTACAGGGGGCTACCTGTTCGGGTTCGTGCTGACGGGGGCTGCTTACCTGCTCACAGAGAAGCTGCCCGGCAAGGCCTGGAAACTGGGCGGGCTTGCCATCGGGCTGGTCCTGTGTTATCTCTGCGGGACATTGTGGTTTGTGTACGGGTACGGTTCCGCGGGGACGGGCAAGACGATCGGGTACGCTCTGTCGGTCTGCGTGCTGCCGTATATCATTCCGGACCTGGTAAAACTGTATCTTGCCTGGCTGGTATATAGAAGAGTGAAAAAGGCGGAAGAGAACAACCATGAATAACAAAAAACTTCTGATTCTGTTGGGTGTCCTGGTCGTTGCACTGGGAGTAGTGATCGGCGTGTTCCTGACTCAAAGAGAGAAAGATCCGCAGGAACAGGCAAAGAAAAACGATAAAGCGCCCGCAACCGGCGTCAAACTGGACGTCGGCAAGCCGAAAAAATACGATGCGCCGGTGCACGAAGCCAAACATCCAGTTGCCGTGATTACCTTTACGGACGGCAGCGTGATCCGCATCGAACTGTATCCGGAGATTGCCCCGGTTACGGTGAGCAACTTCCTGAAACTCTGCGGGCAGAAATTCTATGACGGATTGACAATCCACCGGGTATCCCCGGGATTCGTGATCCAGGGCGGTGCCCCGGGATCCAACCCGGCGGCAGGTGCCAGCTGGACGATCAAAGGGGAATTTGCTTCCAACGGCTTTGAGAATACGCTGTCCCACCGAAGGGGAACCGTTTCCATGGCCCGTACGTCCGCGGACAAGAACAGCGCTTCGTCCCAGTTCTTTATCGTTCTGGATGACAAGGCTGTCAAATCCCTGGATGGGGATTATGCCGCGTTCGGCCGGGTGCTGGACGCTGAAAGCATGGCGGTAGTGGACGCGATCGCGAAACTGGAGATTACCAATCCCTATGCGGAGACCCTGCGGGTGGAGCCGGTATTTGAAAGCATCCGGATCGAACCGGCAACGGAGTAAAGTGCGGACCGATATGGATTTATAAGAAAAAGCGGGAAGGTTCTTCCCGCTTTTTTAGGTTTGTGAAAAGGATGTGCAGAGTTTTTGTAAAACGCCGGAAGAGGGGGTTGGATCAATTGACTTCCCCCTTTCTTTTTGTCATAATGCAGGAGGTGATGTGTATGCTCAATGCCTGTGAAATTCAGCAGGTACTGTCCATTCTCAGAGAAACGTACCCGGATGCGGCGCCGCAATTGGACTTTGGCAATGCGTACCAGCTCCTTGCGGCGGTCATCCTAAGTGCACAGTGTACAGACCGGCAGGTCAACAAGGTGACCCCGGCCTTATTTGCGCGGTTCCCTTCCCCGGAGGATCTGGCGGGAGCGGACGTGCAGGAGGTCGAAACGCTCATTAAGAGCTGCGGGTTCTACCATACAAAAGCCCGCCACCTGATTGACACCTGCAAGGCCATCTGTTCGGAATTCGGCGGTCAGGTACCTTCCACACTGGAGGAACTCAGAACCCTGCCGGGCGTCGGGCGGAAAACGGCCAATGTTGTTTATGCCTGTGCTTTCCATGGGGATGCCATTGCGGTGGATACGCATGTATTCCGCGTTACGAACCGGATCGGGCTGGCGCATGCTTCCGACGTGGAGAAGACAGAGTTCCAGCTTATGGAAAACATCCCGAAAGATCTCTGGTCGCTGAGCCATCACCTTTTGATCTTCCACGGCCGCAGGATCTGCCACGCACAGCGGAAGGACTGCGGGCACTGCCCGCTGACCGGACTGTGCGAAACCTATCTGCGGGAAAACGGGGGATCCGAAACTGCCGGGCAGGCAAAGGAGGAAAAACAATGACGAAAGTTGTGTATAAGGAAAAACTGGCACCCTCACTGTTCCGTATGGACCTGGAGGCGCCCCGGATTGCCGCCAAGGCAATGCCCGGCCAGTTTATCATCGTGCGGCCCACCTCCGACGGGGAGAGAATTCCCCTGACGGTTGCCGGTTATGACCGGGAAAAAGGTCTGATCACCATCATTTTCCAGGTGGTCGGTGCAACGACATATATTCTTTCCCAGATTGAGCAGGGGGAAGAAGTGGCCGATTTCGTAGGTCCGCTCGGACAGCCCAGTCATTTTGAAGGGGTCAAGAGGGTCATCTGCATCGGCGGCGGCGTTGGAACCGCGGTTGTATATCCGCAGGTCCGCCATCTGCATGAGCAGGGTGTTTCCGTGGATGTCATCAACGGCGCCCGTACGAAAGAACTCGTAATTCTGGAAAAGGAACTCCGTGAGAACAGTGATAATCTGTACATCACCACGGATGACGGAAGCTATGTGCGCAAGGGCTTCGTAACGGATGTGCTGCGCGAGCTCCTGGAAAAGGGTGAAAAATACGATATGGCGGTTGCCATCGGGCCGATCCCGATGATGAAAGCGGTCTGCGCCGTAACCAAGGAATTCAACCTGAAGACCATGGTTTCCCTGAACCCGATCATGGTAGACGGTACCGGGATGTGCGGCGGCTGCCGTGTCACGGTCGGCGGAAAGACCAAATATGCCTGCGTCGACGGGCCGGATTTTGACGGACACCTGGTGGATTTCGACGAAATGGCTTCCCGTTCCCGTATGTATAAAGAAGAAGAGGCCTGCCTGAGCGGCCTGTTTGGCGGAGGAAACAAGTAATGGCAGAAAGAATCAGCAGAACACCGATGCGGGAGCAGGATCCCGCCGTCCGTGCCCATAACTTTGAGGAAGTTGCCTACGGCTATAATGAAGAGGAAGCCATGCGGGAAGCATCCCGCTGCCTGCAGTGCAAGAACCCGCTCTGCATGAAAGGCTGCCCGGTTGCCGTACAGATCCCGCAGTTCATCGGAAAGATCAAGGAAGGCAACTTCGCGGAAGCAATCCGCCTGATCAAGGAAACCAACGCGCTGCCTGCCGTCTGCGGACGTGTCTGCCCGCAGGAGGAACAGTGCGAGAGCAAGTGCGTGCTGGGCATCCGTTCCGAACCGGTCGCCATCGGCCGTCTGGAGCGTTTCGCCGCGGATTATGCCCTGCAGCATGCGGAAAAGAAACCGTATGACATCCAGGAGAACGGCCATAAGGTTGCCATCGTCGGCGCCGGCCCCTCCGGACTGACCTGCGCGCAGGCTCTCCGGCAGAAAGGATATGCGGTTACGATTTTCGAGGCATTCCATGCACCCGGCGGCGTGCTGATCTATGGGATCCCGGAATTCCGTCTTCCCAAGTCCCTGGTGCAGACCGAGATCGACCAGCTGACGGCTATGGGCGTGGATATCCAGCTTAATACGGTAATCGGCCGTACCATTACCGTGGACGAACTCTTTGAAGAAGGCTATGAAGCCGTTTTCATCGGGTCCGGTGCCGGCCTGCCCAAGTTTATGAATATCCCCGGGGAGAACCTGAACGGTGTATACAGCGCCAATGAGTTCCTGACCCGGATCAACCTGATGAAGGCCTACCGTCCCGACAGCCAGACCCCGATCAAGCACGGGAAAGTGGTTGCGGTCGTCGGTGCCGGCAACGTCGCCATGGATGCAGCCCGCTCCGCCCTGCGCCTGGGTGCGGAAAAGGTTTATATCGTATACCGCCGCGGCGAGGAAGAAATCCCCGCCCGGAAGGAAGAAGTGCATCACGCCAAACAGGAAGGCATTATCTTCTCTCTCCTTCGCAACCCGGTACGCGTTATCGGGGAGAACGGCTGGGTCAAAGGCCTGGAGTGCATCCGCATGGAACTGGGCGAACCTGATGCGAGCGGACGCCGCCGCCCGGTAGCCGTGGAAGGCAGTGAGTTCGTGATTGACTGTGACATCGTCGTCATGGCCATCGGGACCGATCCCAATCCGCTGATCCGCTCCACCACCCCTGGACTGGATGTGACCAGCTGGGGCGGCATTATCGTCAATGAGGAAACCATGCAGACCAGCCGTGAGGCTGTGTATGCCGGCGGGGATGCCGTAACGGGTTCCGCGACGGTCATCCTGGCCATGGGAGCCGGGAAAGCCGCTGCTAAGGCCATTGACGAACAGATCCAGGGAAAGCAGTAATACCGGAAACAACAAGGCTGGAAAGGGAAATCCCGCAGGGAACCCTTGACAGCCTTTTGTTATGCAGCCGGGAAAAGATAGCGGTGGAATAATAATCCCATATATGGTATAATATCTTGAAAAATAATGGCGGTTTACCGCAATGGATGGGATTTCTACATGTTATATACAAGAAAAAACAATCCGAGAGGAAAACTGAACTGGGTTCATGTGGCGGAAGTTGCCGGCGCGCTGGCGGCGGTAACCCTGCTCCTGATCTGGGCCTTCGGCGGATTCTCCGGCGGCAACCGGGAAGGGAACACTGCCCAGGTGACAGCAACGCCGGAAACGGTATCTACGGCAACGTCGGAAGTCCAGCCGGCAACCCAGACGCCGGCATCGGCAGCCACGGCTACTGCAGAGCCTTCCACACCGGCTCCGACGGAAACCCCGCTGACAGGGAAGGAAACGGTGACGCTCGGAATTGCCGGGGATATTCTGCTGGACGGGAACGTTACCGGCGCGGGGGAAAGCGGGAGGAACCGGTATGATTTTGCCCCGTTCTATGAAAAGATTGCCGAAGACCTCCAGAAAACGGATTTCACGATCGGGACCCTGGAAGCCCCGGTTGTGGATGGGGTGAGGGCTTCGGATTACCCGCGGGCGAATGCCCCGAAAGCATTCCTGGAAGCTTTGGCAAAGGCCGGGTTTGACATGGTGAACCTTGCCACCAACCACGCCCTGGACCAGGGAGCGGAAGGTGTCGGAAAGACCGAGGAAGCGGTGGAGTCTGTGGAAGGCCTTGCTGCGACCGGGACGGTCAATACGCAGGGAGCCTTCCTGCAGGGACAGAAACTGAAGATCGCGGTCCTCGGTTACACGGTTTCCTCCGAAAGGGAGAAGGAAACCTTTGCCGCTTCGGTCCGTGAACTGACGAAGGAAAACGTGGAAGCGGACGTGAAAAAGGCGCGGGAAAACGGCGCGAAAGTGATCGTTGCCCTGGTACACTGGGGGACGGAAAAGGCCGCCGAAGTATCCGCAGAGATGAAGGAACAGGCCCAGATGCTGGCGGATGCCGGGATTGACGTGGTTGCGGGCAGCAACGTCCGCCGACTCCTTCCGGCTGCCATGCTGAAAGGCAGGGATGACAAGGGCCAGGAGAAGGACTGCCTGGTCGCCTACTCCCTGGGCAGTTTCCTGACCAACGCTCTGGAGATGCCCTACGATACCTCCGTGCTGGTCCGGCTTACCCTGACCTATGATTTCGATGCGGACAAGCTGTCCGTGGAAATCAGGGAATACCTGCCGACCTGGACCCTGCGCTACAGCAATAACGGGAAATATCATTTCGAAGTGCTTCCGGCTGCCGCCTGGCAGGATAAGAAGCATACCGGGATCGGGAGAAGCCAGCGTGCCCGGCTGACCAAGGCGGTCCAGACCGCTGCGGGCATCCTGGGAGAGGATCCCCTGAAGCTGGCGAAATAAACACACAGTCCGGATTTGAGAAGACTGGAAAGGAAGAGTGAATCAGATGAGGTTAAGTTCACAGGGAAGCCGTCCTTTTGATGCCATCGGAATGGGGGAGGTCATGCTCCGGCTGACACCGCCGGACCGTGACAGGATTTCCCTGAGCGCGACTTTTGAAAAGAGCGTGGGCGGTTCGGAACTGAACGTAATGTGCGGGATTTCCCAATTGGGCCTTAGGACTGCGGTATTGACCGCCCTTCCGGATAATGCACTGGGCCATTTCGTGAAGAACCGGATCCGTTACAACGGGGTTTCGGATGATTTTCTGGTATTTGACCAGACGGAGGATGCCCGCCTGGGGACCTATTTCTACGAAATGGGCGTTCATCCCCGCAAGCCTTCCGTCCTGTATGACCGGAAGAATTCCTCCTTCGTCAATATGACCTTTGACCAGATTGATCCGGACCTGCCAGCGTCCACGCGTGCGTTCCACGTCAGCGGGATTACCCTGGGACTGAACCGGAATATCCGGGAGACGGCGATGCGGCTGGTCCGGGAGTGCAAGGACGCCGGCTGCCTGATCACGTTCGACGTCAACTACCGCGCGGCACTGTGGAGCGAAGAGGAAGCCAAGGCGGCCGTGGACGAGATCCTGCCGCTGGTGGACGTGCTCTTTGTCAGTGAGGAAACCAGCCGCCGCATGCTGGCCAGAACCGGGACGGCACAGGAAATCATCCGTTCGTTCGTGGATGATTACGGGATGCAGATTGTCTGCATGACGATGCGTACGGTCTCTTCCCCGACACGGCACAACTGGGATTCGATGCTGTATGATGCGGGCCGGGATATCTTCTACCGGGAAGCTCCTTATACCGATATCGAGGTTGTGGACCGGATCGGGTCCGGGGATGCCTACCTGAGCGGCGTACTGGCGGGGCTGCTGGGAGATTACGGCCCCCTGCAGGCACTGAAGATGGGGAACGCCATGGCGGCGATGAAGAACACCGTGTTCGGGGATATGCCCGCAAGTGACCCCAAAGAGGTACGTTCCATTATTGCGGCCCATGACGGTGCGGTCCAGGATGAATTGAACAGATGAAGCTGTCTGTATAAAAAGTTCCGGCAGGATGATTCCTGCCGGAACTTTTGACATAAAAAAGGAGATTTTCCAACAATGGAAAATCTCCCGATCAGACTGTTTGCAGGGTACGCGCGGATTAACGGAATTCCCTTCCGACCTCGAAAGCCCGGAGATTCACATCCATAAAGCGTTCCGGAACCGTTTCCTTCAAGGCTTCCACCCAGAGCTCGTGAGAGAAAGGCAGATGGTTGCTCAGCGCGCCCATCAGCACAACGTTCATGACCCGGACGTTGCCCAGTTGGAGGGCAATATCCCCGGCAGGCATGGAGACAACCTTGGCTTTCTCCGCCACCTTTTCCAACGGGTTCTCCGGATATTTGGCGGTTCCTGTGATGACAGGCATGGGAGCAATCTGCTGCTCGTTGACCACCACGGCGCCGCCCTCTTTCACGTAGGGCAGGGCACGGAGGGCTTCCAGTTCCTCGAAAGCCAGGATGACATCGGCACCGCCCTGTTCGATCATGGGGGAGAATACATTTTCCCCGATCCGGACATAGGTGATGACGCTGCCGCCGCGCTGGGACATGCCGTGTACTTCACTGACCTTGACATCCAGGTTTGCCTTCACGGCCAAAGCACCCAGGATTTTGCTGGCGAGCAGGGTTCCCTGACCGCCGACACCGACGATTACGATTCCGTATGTCATCCCCGTTCACCTCCCGTAATTGCGTTGAAGGGACAGACTTTCTTGCACAGGCCGCAGCCGACACACAGAGAGGTGTCGATTTCAATGCCCTTTTCCTTCTTGACCAGGGCAGGGCATCCGAGGCGCAGGCACATGCCGCAGTTGCGGCAGGCATCCGGTACGGTTTCCACCGGGGTGTATTTCGCGTTTTTCTTGAGCAGGACGCACGGATGCAGCGCGATGATTACAGAGGGTGCTTCCTTCTGCGTTTCCTCCTTGAGGACATTCTCGAATCCGCGCAGGTCGTAGGGATCGATGATGCGGACGTTCTTTTCCGGAACGCCGATGGCTTCGCAAAGCTTGACCAGATCCAGCTGCGGGGCGGGATTGCCGTGGATATCGCTGCCGGTGGCAGGGTTTTCCTGATGGCCGGTCATGCCGGTGGTGGAGTTGTCCGCGATGATGACCGTGGAGGCGCCGCTGTTGTAGACGATGTCAACCAGGCCGGTGATGCCGGAATGGATAAAGGTGCTGTCGCCGATGACCGCGACGGTTTCCTTGGCAAAGTCACGGCCGCGGGCTTTTTCCATGCCCAGCGTCATGCCGACGGATGCGCCCATACAGACGATGGTATCAATGGAACCCAGGGGCGGCATAACGCCCAGGGAATAACAGCCGATATCCGCGATGACATGGTATTTCATCTTGGAGAGGGTATAGAAGATCGCGCGGTGCGGGCAGCCGGCGCACAGGACCGGGGGCCGGGCGGGCAGGCCGGGGGTCTCCGCGGGACCGGCATCCGGTGCACCGCCGAAAACCTTGCGGATCTTATTGACGAACAGTTCGCCCTGCAGGCCGGTTTTATCCTTGCCGGAGCAGGGGATCCCCATCGCCTTAATGGCGTCTTCCATGAAGGGCTCGAGGTCTTCGATGACGTACAGGGTTTCCACCTGGTCAGCGAAGGAACGGATGGTTTCCTCACACAGCGGGTAAACTATGCCCATTTTCAGGGTGGAAGCAGTGGGGAGCGCTTCACGTACGTACTGGTAAACGGAACCGGAGCAGACAACGCCGATCTTCGGATCCCGGATTTCAATCCGGTTCAGGCCGAGGGAGGGGAGATCCGCAACCAGTTTCTTTTCTCGCTGTTCGACGGCTACATGGCGCGGACGGGCAAAACCGGGCACCATGGCGTATTTCTGCGGGTTTTTGACGTAGGGCTTCAGCTCAACGGCATCGGGTTCCAGCTCCTCCACCATGGACCGGGCGTGCGCGATGCGGGTAACCATACGGACCAGGACGGGGGTATCATAGGCTTCGGACAGTTCAAAAGCCTGCTTCATCATATCCTTGGCTTCCTGGGAATCGGAAGGCTCCAGCATCGGGATATGGGAACTTCTGGCATAGAAACGGGAGTCCTGCTCGTTTTGGGAGGAATGCATGCCGGGATCGTCCGCAACGACGATGACCAGGCCGCCGTTTACACCGGTATAGGCGGAAGTAAACAGGGGGTCTGCCGCAACATTCAGTCCGACGTGCTTCATGCAGGCCATGGCGCGGGCGCCGGCTACACTGGCGCCGAGGGCAACTTCCACAGCAACCTTTTCGTTCGGGGACCATTCGCAGTAGATGTTCTCATAATTGGCTGCGATGGTTTCCGTAATTTCGGTGGAAGGGGTGCCGGGATAGGCCACCGCAACCCGTACACCGGACTCATAGGCGCCGCGGGCGATGGCTTCGTTTCCCAGATACAGCTTCTTCATAGGGGATACTCCTTTACGGGTAAAAAATAACGGTAGGACGCTTCTTTCCGCAGCCCGGTAGAACGAACTGCAGAACATGGTTCCTGCCGTCAGATGTGGTATGCACCTGGCCTTAGGGGCCGGATCACAGCCGGGCTCTGCATCCTGCAGGGAACCTGCTGGTTTTTTTCATTATAAGAGGAAAGAAAACGTTTGTAAAGAACCAAGGCGACTGCGCGGCGGCAGTTCCGCACCCATGACTTCCGGGAAGATTCGGTGGTATAATGAATCCGGTCGCTGTGATCGGAACGGGAAAACCGGCGGATCCCGTTCCGTCCTTTTGCGCCGCGTCCGCAGCGGCAGGGAAAATCCCATGGATGAAAAGACCTTTTTCCGGAATGCGGGGCACGTGACCCCGTCGCCGCGCCAGCTGGCATTCCTGCAGCATCCCTTTTATGCCTTTGTCCATTTTACGGTCAATACCTATACCAATCTCGAATGGGGGTTGGGAACGGAGGATCCCGCAATCTTCAACCCGGTGCATCTTGACTGCGATGCCTGGGTGGACGCGGTGAAATCTGCCGGGATGGACGGCCTTGTGCTTACGGCAAAGCACCATGACGGGTTTTGCCTGTGGCCGAGCCGGTATACGGAACACTGCGTCCGGAACAGCCCGTGGAAGGACGGCCGGGGCGATGTCGTCCGGGAGGCCGCGGAGGCCTGCCGCCGGGGCGGCATCCGTTTCGGCTTCTATCTTTCGCCCTGGGACCGCAACAGTCCCCTGTACGGGACGGATGCCTACAATGATTACTACAAGGCACAACTGACGGAGCTTCTTACCAACTACGGGGATATTTTCTATGTGTGGTTTGACGGCGCCTGCGGGGAAGGTCCCAACGGGAAAAAGCAGGAGTATGATTTCGACGGGTACATTGAACTCATCCGCAGGTACCAGCCCGATGCCTGTATCTTCAACGATTTCGGCCCGGATATCCGTTGGGTAGGCAACGAAAGCGGGACTGCCCGGGAAAGTGAATGGATGGTTGTTCCCCATGAGCATGCCTTCCGTGCCGAACAGCAGACGCACGGGGCCCTGGCTTCGGGAACTCTGGACGGGATCTATAATACCTGGCCGTCCCTGGGCGGCAGGGAGATCATCCGCTACAGCGAAGGACTCAGCTTTGCCCCGGCGGAAACGGATATGTCCATCCGCCCGGGCTGGTTCTACCATCCCGGGGAGGAGCCCCACAGTCTGGAAAGACTGATGCGCACCTATATCACCAGTGTCGGCGGCAGCACGACCTTCAACCTGAATATCCCGCCGATGCCGGACGGCCGCTTTGATCCCCGGGATGTCCGCAGGCTCAAGGAACTGGGGAAAGCCCTGGAAGAGGCTTTCGGGCATGAAGTCGCACCGGACAAAACCGTTGCCCGAACGGAATGCGGGGAGATGTGCCTGTTCCATGTGGTCCTTCCCGAAGAAACGGATGTCCGCTATGTTACCCTCGGGGAGGATATTTCCGAAGGTCAGCGGGTTGAACGGTTCATGCTGACGCGGAAAGACGTGTTCGGGAAAACCGAAGCGTTCTTCCACGGGACGACCATCGGGAACAGGAGGATCTGTGACCTCGGGAAAAAGCAGCGTCTTCAGGAATTCGATATCCGGATTCTCTCCTCGAGGGACACGGTCGAAACCCTTTCGATCCGACTCACCTGACAATCCTTCCCGCTTTGGATTGGGTCTTGTTATGTACGGGTAAATTAGGTAAAATATAGATATCAATAAAGGAGGCATGCAATGATGATAGATGAATTAACCGCGACCATGCAGGAGAAGATGCAGAAGAGCATCGCTGTCTTCAGCAAAGAACTGGCATCCATGCGTGCCGGCCGTGCTACACCGTCCCTTCTGGATAAGATCCAGGTGGATTATTACGGCACGATGTCGCCGATCAACGCGGTTGCCAATGTGACGATTCCCGAAGCAAGAATGATTCAGATCGCACCCTGGGAAACCAGAATGCTGACTGTAATTGAAAAAGCAATCCAGAAGTCCGACCTGGGCATCAACCCGTCCAATGACGGCAAGGTGATCCGCCTGGTGCTGCCGGAAATGACGGAGGAACGCCGTAAGGACCTGGTCAAGCAGACCCACAAGATGGGGGAGGAATGTAAGGTTGCCCTCCGCTCCATCCGCCGGGACGCTATGGAACAGGTCAAAAAACAGCAGAAGGATTCCGTCATTACGGAAGACGACAGGAAGGATCTGGAAAACGAGATCCAGAAGATTACCGACAACGAGATCAAGAATGTCGATAAGGTAATCGCAGATAAGGAAAAGGAACTGATGAGTGTCTGATGGACATCCCACGGGATCCATCCGGATCTGGTAAAGGTATGACAGACAAGGATAAATTGGCGGGGCTTTCCCTGGGCGAGGCCCTGCCTTTTTTTGAGAAAAGCCGTGCAGAGACGGAAATTTCGGTTGCCAGGAATGCGGCCGGGGAGTGTCCTTTGGCCGGGAGCCTGGACTGGGACAGTCCCTGTATCCGGCTGGGCCGGGCTGCCTGCGAAAGAGGCCTGGTCCCCCGGATTGTGCGGGTTGCGCAGGAAAAAGGCAGGACCGTGGTAACGGCAGCCTGCTTTGTGCCCCCGGCCGGAAAACTCGGGGAAGACAGATAAGGGAAACGGAGAGAACGCTTTGAAAGAATTACCGGGCCGCCTGCCCAGACATGTCGCCATTATTATGGACGGCAACGGACGGTGGGCACAGCAGAGGGGACTGCCGCGCAGCGCAGGCCATCGGGCAGGGGTGGAAGCCCTGCGCCCGATCATCCGCTCCAGTGCGGAGTGGGGGATTTCCGTGCTGACGGTTTATGCCTTTTCTACGGAAAACTGGTCCCGTCCGTTGGAGGAAGTCCGCATCCTGATGGGCCTGGTGGAGGAATTCTTCCGGCGGGAACTGAAAAACCTGATCCGGGACGGTGTGAAGATCCGGATCATCGGCAAGCGCGAGGGACTGAGCGAAAACCTGCTGAGGATCATCCGCACGGCGGAGGAGGAGACAGCGGGCAATACCGCGCTGCAGCTGAATATCGCCTTTAACTACGGGGGACGGGAAGACATCGTGCAGGCTGCCAGGAGGATCGCTTCCGAAGCAGCCGAAGGCAGGCTGGATCCCGCAGCCCTGGATGAGAAGGTTTTTGCGGATTACCTGTATACGGCAGGCCAGGAAGAGGTTTCCCTGCTGATCCGTACCAGCGGGGAAAAGAGGATTTCGAACTTCCTTCTGTATCAGGCATCCTATGCCGAGTTCGTGTTTACGGATGTCCTGTGGCCTGATTTTACCCCGGAAGTGTATATGGACTGTCTGTGGGAATATGCTTCCCGTGACCGTCGTTTCGGGGGAGTAAAGGAAAAGAAAGAGAAATGAAGCAGCGAGTGACTACGGGGATAGTCGGCGGGATTATCCTGGTGTTCGCCATTTTTGTGAATGAATGGGTAGCCCGGTGCGCGGTGACCCTGATCCTGTTTCTGTGCATGCATGAAATGATTCATGCGCTGGCCGGGGACCAGGATGCGCCGCTGCATGTGTGGGTGCCCTATGCGTTTGCGTTTCTTCTGCTGCCGGCGGTCACCTTTTTCTCCATGCAAGGCGGGTTTATCCTGCTTACGATCTGCGTCCTGATCCAGTTCATGCTGGTGGTGCTTCTGGATAAGCCGGGCAGGCTGGTCCTGTCCGTGAACTTCCTCCCGTTCCTGTATCCGGGAATCCCGGCTATTTTCCTGCAGGGCATTACTTTCCTGGATCACTCGCAGGCCCTGCTCCTACTGCTGTTTGTATCCTCTTTCCTCTCGGACTGTTTCGCCTTGTTCTTCGGACTGACATTCGGAAGGAGCCATAAACATCCCCTGCTGCCGCGCGTCAGCCCGAACAAAACCGTGGAAGGTGCCCTCGGCGGATTTTTCGGGGGTGTTCTGTTTACGGTGCTTGCGGGGCTTCTCCTTCGGCATGCCGGCATGCTGGTGATCAGCATCCCGTGTCTGGCCATCCTGGGATTTGCGGGTTCTTTCTTTACCCAGGCAGGAGACCTGACGGCCTCGTTTATCAAGCGTGCCTGCGGGATCAAGGATTTCGGCGGGATCATGCCCGGACACGGCGGGATGCTGGACCGGATGGACGGGGTCCTGTTCAATGCCGTGGCATTTTACCTGTTTGTGCTCCTGGTAACCTGACAGGGAAAGCGGAAAAATATGAAGAAAAGAATTGCCATTATCGGTTCAACGGGGTCCATCGGGACCCAGGCCCTGCAGGTGGCCGCCCTGCAGAGGGACGAGATCGAAATAGCGGCCCTGAGCGCCGGGAAAAATGCCGCCCTGCTGGCCGAGCAGTGTGCGGCTTTTCATCCGTCCTACGCGGCTCTTGCGGAGGGAATCCCCGAAGCGGGTCCCGGGACGGAAACCGCTTCCGGGGCGTATGCTGCCCTGGAAGGGATTCTGGACCGCCCGCTGGACGGTGTACTGATCGCGGTCACCGGGTTTGCGGGGCTTCGTTCCGTCCTGGCAGCGATTGAAAGAAAGATACCGGTCTTCCTGGCCAACAAGGAATCTTTGGTGGCCGGCGGGGACCTGGTGATGAAACAGGCGAAGGAAAACGGGGTGCCCATCCTTCCCGTGGATTCGGAACACAGTGCGATTTTCCAGTGCCTTCTGGGCCGGGGGGACAATGAGCCTTCCCGGATTGTGCTGACCGCTTCCGGCGGTCCGTTCAGGACCTTTTCCAAAGAACAGATCCGGAATGCCACCGTGGAAATGGCACTGAAGCATCCTTCCTGGAATATGGGCAGGAAGATTACGATTGACAGCGCCAGCATGATGAACAAGGCCCTGGAAGTAATTGAAGCCCACCATCTTTTCGGGATGCCCGCCGAAAAGATCGGGGTCCTGATCCATCCCCAGAGCATCGTGCATTCCTATGTGGAATTTGCGGACGGTGCGGTGATTGCCCAGATGGGGCGCGCGGATATGCGCGTGCCGATCGGGTTTGCCTTCCGGTATCCGGAACGCGTGCCTACCGGGGTATGCCCGCCGGACTTTGCCGAACTCGGGCAATTGACTTTTGAAAAATGGGACGAAGAGAAGTTCCCGGCAATCCGTCTGGCTTACGAGGCGCTTTCCGGACAGGGAGGCCTCCCGACGGTACTGAATGCCGCCAATGAAGCGGCGGTCGGACTGCTGTTCGAAGGCGGGATCGCATTCTGGCAGATTGCTCCCCTGGTGGAGCGGACGATGCAGGCGTTCGGGGATTTTACCCCGACGGATGAGGAGGATATCCTCCGGGCGGACCTGGAAGTCCGCAGGCTGGTCGTTTCCGACTATAGGCGCCTGCTTCAGGGAATTTCTTGATACAGAGGAAACTGCATGTCACATGTTTTATCTTTATTGGCTGCCCTGCTCCTGCTGGGCATCCTGATCCTGGTCCATGAACTGGGACATTATACCGCCGGCCGGATCCTGAAGTTCAAGATCAATGAATTCTCCGTGGGTTTCGGCCCGCGTCTTTTCGGCTGGACCCGGAAGGACATCAAATATTCCCTGCGGGCACTGCCGCTGGGCGGCTACTGCATGTTCAGCGGGGAGCAGGAGGGTGACGAATCCGCCGAAAAGAGTTTTTATAATGAAAAACCCTGGAAACGGCTGATTGTCATGGTCTCCGGCTGTCTGATGAACTTCCTGACCGCTTTCCTCATGGCGGTCGTTCTCCTGACCTGCATCGGGGTGCCGGAGAGCAACCACAGCATCGGCAGCGTGGTAGAGGAAAGCGCTGCGGCACAGGCCGGCCTGCAGGCCGGGGACGAGATCCTTGCTGTGGACGGGACGGAAACGCCGGAAGCCCAGGACGTGATTACGCAGATCGGGAAAGCGGAAGGCAAAACTTCCGTGATCACGGTCCTGCGGGACGGGGAAAAGATCGATATCCCGGTTACGCCGGTATACAACGAAGAAGAAAAACGCTATATGATCGGCATCTATTTCGGAACCGACCGGGTGCATCTGGGATTGTTTGAGTCCATCGGCATTTCGGCCGAATACTGCAGGGATGTTTCCGGCGCACTGTTTGATTTCCTCAAGGGACTGATCACCAAGGGGACCGGGGCCGGGGATGTTACCGGGCCGATCGGGACCGTTGCCGTCATTTCGGAAACAGCCCGGGAGGGCTTTGCGGATTCGTTTGCCGCAGGCATGTCGAACCTGCTGCAGCTGGGTGTGCTGATCAGCATGAACCTGGGAATTCTGAACATCCTCCCGCTGCCCGCGCTGGACGGCGGCAAGATCATCTTTGTCCTGTATGAAATGATTTTCCGGCGGCGGGTCAAGCCCGAACATGAAGCCATCGTGCATCTTGTCGGGATGGCGCTGTTCATTATATTGGCTGTGATTATCGGGTATCAGGACATTGTCCGCCTGATCAGGGGCACGCTGTAAGGAAGGGAAGCCGGCTATGGAAAAAACCAACCTGCCTTTGGAAGGGAACAGAAGGAAAACCAGAAGCGTACGGGTCGGATCTCTGGAGATCGGCGGCGGTGCTCCGGTCAGCATCCAGAGCATGACCAACACGGATACCGCGGATACGGAGGCGACCCTGCGCCAGATCCGGACACTGGCGGATCTGGGTGCGGATATCGTCAGGGTCTCCGTGTACAATGAAGACTGCGTGCGGGCAGTCCGCACGCTGGTGGATGCTTCGCCGGTCCCGCTGGTGGCGGACATTCATTTTGATGCACGCCTGGCGGTCGGCGCGGTGGAAAACGGGATTTCCAAGCTCCGGATCAATCCCGGCAATATCGGCGGGGAAGCCAATGTAAGCCTGGTGGTGGATGCCTGCAAACGGCATGGGGTCCCGATCCGGGTCGGGCTGAACTCGGGATCCGTCAACCCGGTACAGCTGAAGAAATACGGGGAAGCAACCCCCGAAGCGCTGCTGGAGAGCGCACAGGAACATATCGACATGCTCGAAAAGCGGGGTTTTTATGATACGGTGCTGTCCCTTAAAATGAGCGATGTACAGGATACGGTAAGGGTTTACCGGATGGCGTCCCGGAGATGGGACTATCCTTTGCATGTCGGCGTAACGGAAGCCGGAGGGGACCGGATGGGCCTTCTGCGCGGGGCGATCGGGATCGGATCACTCCTGATGGACGGGATCGGGGATACCGTGAGGGTTTCCCTGACCGGGGACCCGGCGGAGGAAGTTCCCGCTGCCCGGGATATCCTGCGTGCCTGCGGGATCCGCAGGGATTATGTACAGATTGTTTCCTGCCCGACCTGCGGCAGGACAAGCATAGATGTCCAGGGCCTGAGCCGGGAAGTGGAAAAACGGGTGCAGAACATCCGTGTCCCGCTGAAGGTTGCCGTGATGGGATGCGTCGTCAATGGACCCGGGGAAGCGCGCGGCGCGGACGTCGGGATTGCCGGCGGCAAAAACGGATCTGCCCTGTTCTGCAAGGACAGGCCGGTACGCCGGGTGGAAACGGAACACCTTCTGGATGAACTGATGAAGGAAATTGAGCGGTTGATCCGCGAAAAAGAAGTAAAATAAACGAACCGCGGTGCGGAGGAAAGAAAGGGGGAAAAGGCCGTGCAGGACAACTGGCGGGATATGCTGGAGATCCGGGACGAAAAACTGTCGTTCAAACGGATCCAGGTGATTGACAACAGTACCCTTATTGCCTTTTTTTCCTATGCCTGCAGGCCGGACGCCAATGTAGCCCGCGACCTGGAAGCCAAACTTCGTAACCGCTTCCCGACGCTGGAAATACAGCTGGTCCTGTCCAGTCCCAAACCCGCGGACGGTCCTCTGGAAGGAAAGGAAAAAGCCTACCTTCTGGATGCGATGAAAAAGACAATGCCGACCTGCGGGGCCCTGCTCCGGGATGCGGATATTGTCCTGGAGGACAGGATCCTGCGGGTGTATGTTGCCTCCGGGGCGAAGATGGATGTCCTTCGGCAGCATGATTTTTCCAGGGCGGCATCTGCCCTGACGGGAAGGCTGTACGGGGAAACACTGCGCGTAACGGTTCTGGAGAAAGAAGAAAATCCGCAGGAAACCGCCCCGGCGGAAGATGCGGAAGCGCGCATATGGGCTCCGGAGGAAGAGAACGGACTGCCTGCCCCGGACCTCGAAGCGCCGCCTGAAATACTGGTCGCGGATCCGGGTCTGGCCGAAATCCGGGATATCCCGGCGAGAAGCATGCCGGACCTGCCGGAAATCCCGCCGGAGGAACCTCCGGCAGCTGAGGAAGCAAAACCGGCCCGGAAGAAGGGATCCCGGAAAAAGGAAGCTGCCGAAAAGCAGGAAGGGGAAGACCCGCTTAGTCAGGAGCAGGACCTGATTGCTTCCATCCTTTCCCGCGGGGAAAAGGAAAAAGAAAAGGCGAAGTCTGCCCGCCAGGTCCTGTTCGGGAAGACGATCCACGGGGAAACGGAACCGATTGCGGCCCTGTCGGATGCCAGCGGACGCGTTGTGATTGAAGGCGACCTGATCGAAACCGAAATCCGCGACCTGAAGGGCGGCGGGAAACTCGCCCTGCTGAGCGTAACGGATTATACCGGGTCGATCCTGTGCAAGGTATTCCTGCGCGTGGGAAAGACGATGGATACGGATGCGCTGAAGAAAGGGATCCGCCTCCGGATCCGCGGCGACTGCTCCATCGATACCTATTCCCGGGAAAAGGAACTGAACCTCCTGGTAAACGATATCATGCTCCTTCCTTCCGAAGAGCGGACGGATGACAGCGAAGAAAAGCGGGTGGAACTGCACCTGCATACACAGATGAGCACCATGGATGCCGTAACCGGGGTCGACACCCTGATCCAGCGGGCGGCCGACTGGGGCCATGAAGCCATCGCGATTACGGACCACGGGGTCGTCCAGGCGTTCCCGCTTGCTTTTGATACCATAAAGAGCCTGAAGAAAAAAGGCAAGAATATCAAACTGATTCCCGGCATGGAAGGGTACCTGGTGGACGATGACGCAGCGATTGTCCGCGGGGAGGACGACAGCACCCTTGCGGACCTGACCTATGTCGTACTGGATGTGGAGACCACAGGCCTGGACATGCAGGCGGATGAGATTACGGAAATTGCTGCGGTCAAGTACCGCGGCGGTGAGGAGATCGAAACCTTTACGACCCTGGTCAACCCGGGGATCCCGATTCCGGAAACAGTGGTCAAACTGACCGGGATTACGGACGAAATGGTCCTCTCCCAGCCGAAGATCACGGAAGTCATGCCGGCTTTTGCCGACTTTATGGAGGGCAGTGTGCTCTGCGCCCACAACGCATCGTTTGACTATGCGTTTATTTCCCGTGCCGCGCAGCGGGTGGGGAAAGAGATCCCGGTCCGGGTTGTGGATACGCTCGCGCTGAGCCGCGCACTGCTCCCGCATATGAAGAGCCACCGGCTGAACCTGGTGTGCAAGGAACTCGGGGTAATCCTGGAAAGGCATCACCGGGCGCTCTCCGATACGAGGGCAACCGGGGAGATGTTCCTTAAACTTCTGGAAATGGCGGAAAGCAGGGACTGCCGGACCCTGCGGGACCTGAACGGGAAACTGGGAACCAGCGCGTCCAAGGGCGGGGAAAGCTATCATATCGTCATCCTGGCGAAGAACCAGGAAGGAATGGAGAACCTGTACCGACTGGTTTCTTATTCCCACCTGAACTATTTCTATAAGCGCCCGCGCATTCCGCGTTCCGTGCTGAGCAAGTACCGGGAAGGCCTGATCCTGGGATCGGCCTGCGAATCCGGGGAACTGTTCCGGGCCATGGTGGCCGGGAAGAGCGAACGGGAACTGGAGAGGATAGCCTCTTTCTACGATTATCTGGAAATCCAGCCTACGGGCAACAATGCCTTCATGATCCGGGAGGGCCAGGCCCGGGACGAGGAAGAACTGCGGGAGTATGTCCGCAGGATCGTCCGCCTGGGGAAAAAACTGGACAAACCGGTCGCGGCGACCTGTGATGTGCACTTTATCGACCCGCAGGATGCCATTTTCCGTGCTATCCTGGAGGACGGCATGGGCTTTGAAAATGCGGAAAACCAGCCGCCCCTGTACTTCCGGACGACCCGGGAGATGCTGGACGAATTCGCTTTCCTGGGGGAGGAGGAAGCCTACCGGGCCGTTGTGACGGTCCCCCGGCAGATTGCCGCACAGATCGGGGAGATTAGCATGTTCCCGAAGCACCCGCGCAACGAAGAGACTTTCCAGCCGACCCTGCCGGGCGCCGAGGATGCCATCCGGAACCTGTCCTACGAGAAGGCCCACCGGATCTACGGGGATCCCCTGCCCGAAATCGTCGAAAAACGTCTGGAACGTGAACTGGGCAGCATCCTGGGAAACGGCTTCGGGACACTGTACTATTCCGCCCACCTGCTGGTCAAGAAATCGAACTCGGACGGCTACCTGGTCGGCAGCCGGGGATCCGTCGGATCCTCCTTTGTCGCGACTATGACCGATATCACCGAGGTCAACCCGCTGCCGCCCCACTATGTCTGTCCGAACTGCCAATTCTCCGATTTCGATGTGGATAAGCAGTACCTGTGCGGGGTGGACCTGCCCGAGCGCAACTGCCCGGTGTGCGGCACGCCCCTGAAACGGGACGGCCATGACATCCCCTTCGAAGTCTTCCTGGGCTTCAACGGCGACAAGGTGCCGGATATTGACCTGAACTTCTCCGGGGTCTACCAGCCCCGTGCACATAAATACGTGGAAGAACTCTACGGCAAGGAATCGGTTTTCCGTGCCGGGACGATCGGTACACTGGCGGAGAAGACGGCTTACGGCTATGTTATGAAATATCTGGAGAAACGGGGCCTGCATGCTTCCCGGGTGGAGATTGACCGGCTGACGCGCGGGGTATCCGGCGTCAAGAGGACGACCGGGCAGCATCCCGGCGGTATGGTCGTAGTTCCCAAGGAATACCGCGTGACCCAGTTTACGCCGGTGCAGCATCCCGCGGATGACCCCAACACCTCCATTATTACAACCCATTACGAATTCGGTTCCCTGCATGATATCCTGGTCAAACTGGATATCCTGGGACACGATGACCCGACCATGATCCACATGCTGGAGGAACTGACGGGGATCAAGGCCAGTGAACTGCCTCTGAATGACCCTGCGGTCATGAGCCTGTTCAGTACGCCGGAAGCGCTGGGGGTTACCCCGGACGACATCCACTGTCCGACCGGGACTCTCGGGATCCCGGAATTCGGGACCCAGTTTGTCCGCCAGATGCTGGTGGACACAAAACCGAGTACGATGGGGGAACTGGTCCGTATTTCCGGCCTGAGCCACGGGACGAACGTCTGGCTGAACAATGCGCAGGACCTGATTGCCTCCGGACAGGCAAAACTGATGGAATGCTTCTGTACCCGTGACGATATCATGAACTATCTGATCCGCATGGGAGTGGAGCCCAAGACGGCATTCTTCACCATGGAAAATGTCCGTAAGGGCCGGAAACTGACCCCGGATATGGAAAAAGCCATGAAGGATGCCGGGGTCCCGCAGTACTACATCGATTCGTGCAACAAGATCGGATATATGTTCCCCCGCGCCCATGCGGTTGCCTACGTAACCATGGCGCTGCGCGTGGCCTGGTTCAAGATCAACCGTCCGCTGGCGTATTATGCCAGCTACTTTACCGTCCGTGCGGACGAATTCGATATCAGCCTGATGTGCCAGGAACCGCCCCAGCTCCTGCGCGCCATGGACTCCATCCGTGCGCTGGGCAAGGCGGCTACAGCCCGGGATGACCGGCTTATGGTCCTTCTGGAAATCGTTTACGAGATGCGCATGCGCGGATTCGAGTTCCTCCCGCTGGATCTGTACAAGTCCGCAGTGGATACCTTTACGATTGAGGACGGGAAAATCCGTCCGCCGCTGAACCGGCTCCCTGGTGTGGGACAGGCAGCGGCCGAAGCCATCGGCAGGGTCCGCAGGGACGGGCCTTTCCTGTCCGTCGAAGACCTGCGCCTGCGCAGCCGCGTATCCGGCTCCGTGATCGAGATGCTGCGTTCGCAGGGGGCACTGAAGGGGCTGCAGGAAACCAGCCAGGTCTCCCTGTTCTCCATTCTGGAGGCCATGGAGTAAAAAACCGTATAAAAAAGAAGGAAAAAGGCAGACTTTTTGCGAATATACAGGAAAAAGCTTGCCTTTTTTGTTTTCGCCCTGTATAATAAACTCTGTTCTCCGCATGCGGGGAACTGTGTATTGTTGGTTGGCACCGATCCTTTGTAGGACGGCTGCATGAAGAGTGGGAATTGTTCCCGCTCTTTCACATTGTTTGGATCCTTTTGGAACCGCCCCGGAGGCTGGTGCCCGCAGAAAGCGGGAAGCCCGGGGACAGGAGGAATATATGGCGAAAGTCAGTGTGGCACACGCCGCAGCGGCCCTGGCGGAGAAGCTGGCACAGGAAATGCATTATGAATTCGTGGATGCCAGCCTGGATAAGGAGTATGGCGCTTCCTTCCTGCGGATTTACGTGGATAAGGAAGGCGGCATCACAGTGGATGACTGCGAAACCTTCCACAGGGCTTTCCAACCCCTGGTGGAGCATCTCGATTATGATTACCTGGAGATCTCTTCCCCCGGCCTGGACCGCCCGCTGACGAGGGATAAGGACTTTGAAAAGGCGAAAGGGGAGGCGGTGGAAATCCACCTCTACCGGGCTATGGACGGGAAAAAACGCCTGGAGGGAACCCTCCGGGGCCTGACGGAAGACGGTTTCGTGGAAATCGAGGATGCCGAAGGACAGGTGATCCGTCTGGAAAGAAAAGCCTGTTCGCTGATCAAGCCGATTATCGTATTCGAAGACGAAGAAGTGGAATAAAACGGAAATTAACGGGAAAGGAAGTAAAAAATGGCAAGAAAATCTTCTGCGCCGGCCAAGAGCGAGTTCATGCTCTCTCTGGAGGCGCTGTGCAAGGATAAGGGAATTGAAAGAGACGTGCTCGTGGATGCAATCGAGCAGGCACTGATCATTGCATATAAACGAAATTACAATTCGGCTTCCAATGTCAAGGTGGCTATGGACGACGTTACCGGCGATATCCATGTGTATGCCTTACGGACCGTCGTGGACGAGATTACGGACCCGACGATGGAGGTAAGCCTCGAGGAAGCCCGCAAGGTGCGCGCTTTCTATGAAGCGGGTGACGTGATGGAAGTGGAAGTCACACCGCGCAATTTCGGCAGAATCGCCGCGCAGACCGCCAAACAGGTATTCAACCAGAAGATCCGGGACGCCGAACGCGGACGGGTCTATGAGGAATATATCGAGAAGGAAAACGAAATCCTCACCGCTATCGTACAGCGGGTGGAAGGCAAGAACGTTTTCCTGGACCTGGGACGCACGGAAGGGCTCCTGGAGCCTGCCCAGCAGATCCCCGGGGAGGAATACCAGGTCAATGACCGGATCAAGGTGTACGTACTGGAGGTCAACCGTACCGCCCGCGGCCCGCAGGTCCTGGTCAGCCGGATCCATGCCGGCCTGGTCAAACGCCTTTTTGAACTGGAAGTTCCGGAGATCCAGTCCGGTGTCGTCCAGATCAAGTCCATTGCCCGGGAAGCCGGCTACCGTACGAAGATGGCCGTATATTCCACCGATTCTACGGTGGATCCTGTCGGCGCCTGCGTCGGGCAGCGCGGACTGCGTGTGGAAAAGATCGTCAATGAGCTCCGGGACGAAAAGGTGGATGTTATCAAGTGGTCCTCCGACCCGGTGGAACTGATCGGCAATGCCCTGTCCCCGGCCAAGGTGATCGGCGTTTTCGTCAACAATGTGGAAAAAGCCGCCAAGGTTATCGTGCAGGACAGCCAGCTGTCCCTGGCAATCGGCAAGGAAGGGCAGAATGCCCGCCTGGCAGCCAAATTGACCGGGTGGAAGATCGATATTAAGAGCCAGTCGCAGATTGAAGAAGTACTGGGAGTGTAATACATGGCGCAGAAGAAAATTCCGATGCGTATGTGCGTAGGCTGCCGCGAGATGAAGCCGAAAAAGGAACTGCTCCGTGTGGTACGGACCGCACAGGGGGAGATCGCGGTGGACCGCATGGGAGGCAAAATGTCCGGGCGGGGCGCGTATCTCTGCCCGCAGGAAGCCTGTCTGAAGAAAGCGAAGAAATCCAAAGCGCTGGAACACGCGCTGGAAAAACAGATGGATGATGCGCTGTATGACGAGCTTCTGCGGAAGATGATGCGCCTGGAAATCGAAGGAGAAAGATGACCGAAGAAAACCGCAGCGCGGATTGGAAGAAGGTCCGGGGCCTTCTGTCCCTGTGTGCAAGAGCACGCCGCCTGACCAGCGGGGCACAGGGTGTGGAGGCTGCACTTCGGAAAGGGCAGGGGTTCCTGCTCATCGCCGATGCGGACTGTTCCGAAGAAACCCGCAAAGGGCTTGTTTCCGCGGCCGGAAGGGCCGGGATCGGGCTGTGGTTCAGTCCTTTCCCTGTCGGGGAAGCGATTGGAAAAGACAACCGGAAAACCGTCCTTGTCCTGGATGAGGGATTTGCCGGAGCTATCCGGAAATGCCTGGAGGGGCCTGCGGGCGGACAGCCTCAGAAAGAAAGACAATAACCAACCGAAGGAATACGGGGGTAGAAAAAACATGACAAAAATCAGAGTGCAGGATGCAGCGAGGGTTCTGAGCGAAAACGCGGAGACGCTGCTGGGCAAGGTTGCCGTTACCAAGGCGGCCGCACAGGAGTATCTGCAGAACCTGCGCAGACTGCAGGACAAACTCACCCGTGCTGAGATGCAGCGCGCGGAAGAGGAGCGTCGTCAGCAGGCGGAAATTCTCCGGGAACAGCAGGAAACGGAGAGGGCCCGTGCTGAAGAAGATCAGAACGCTGCCATCCGGGCTGCACTGGAGCTGGAGAGAGAACGCGCCCAGGCGCTGCAGGCTGCCCAGCAGGCTGCCAAACTGGCTTCCGAAGTACAGGAGGAGATTCAGCACAAGAGCGAGGAAGAACCCCCGAAACCGACCGAGGAAAAAACGGCACAGGCCCCTGTACGCAGGGAGACGGAGCAGGCTTCGCCGGCTGTACGCCGTCCTGCCGCTCCGCAGCAGGAGAACAGGCCGCGTCCGCAGAACCGCCAGCCTTTCCAGCCAAGGCCGTTTGTACCGAACCCCAATGACCCGCGTGCGGCAGTCAACCGGAACAATCCGAATTTCCGCCCGCAGCAGGGCAGTGAAGGCGGCGCTCCCCGCCAGGGCGGCGGCCCGCGGCAGGGACAGAACCGTCCCCCGTTCCAGAACCGCGGGGATCGCGGCGGTATGTTTGACAAGGACCGCGAGGATACGAATGCGAACCGCAGCCGCAGTCAGGGCAGCCGGCAGAATGCCGGCAGGAACCGTCCCGATTTCCTTCCCATCGTGGAGAAGGAAAGGGTCAGCAACTACGATCCGAACAAGAATAATTACCAGCGCAACTACGATCCCGAGAAACGGGCGCCCCGCAGCAAGAAGAACGTGATGCGCGGTGCGGTGGATACCGGGCTGGATGAGGAAGAATACGGATCCCGCAAGCGCGGCGGCAAAAAAGTGCAGCGCGTGCAGCCGAAGCCCGAACCCGTCAAGATTGAAAAGGCGTATATGACCGCTGAAACGATCCTGGTGCGTGACCTGAGCGAACGCCTCGGGAAGCCTGCAGGCGAGATTATCAAGAAGCTGTTCCTGCTGGGCATCATGGCCACGATCAACCAGGAACTGGATTACGATACGGCCAACCTGGTCGCCAGCGAATTCGGCATCGAGCTCGAACTCAAGCTGGAGAAGACCTACGAAGATGTCATGAACGACGAAGCCCAGCGTGAGGATGATGAGAGCGAACTGGTGCACCGTCCCCCGGTGGTTACCATCATGGGACATGTCGACCACGGCAAAACTTCCCTGCTGGACAAGATCCGCCTGAGCCACGTAACGGATACCGAAGCCGGCGGCATTACGCAGCATATCGGTGCCTATACCGTGGAAACCCGCGGCGAGATTATTACCTTTGTCGATACGCCCGGTCATGAGGCCTTTACCGCCATGCGTGCCCGCGGTGCCCAGGTTACGGATATTGTTGTACTGGTGGTCGCGGCTGATGACGGCATCATGCCGCAGACAGTGGAAGCCATCAACCATTCCAAGGCGGCCAAGGTCCCGATCATTGTGGCTGTCAACAAGATCGACAAGCCGACTGCGGATGTGGAACGCATCAAGCAGCAATTGACCGAATATGAACTGGTTGCGGAAGAATGGGGCGGCGATACGCAGATCGTGCCCGTTTCCGCCCTGACCGGCCAGGGGATCGATGAACTGCTCGATACCATCCTGCTGGTTGCGGAAGTGGAAGACTACCGTGCCAATCCCAAACGTATGGCGATCGGTACGATTATCGAAGCGGAACTGGACAAAGGCCGCGGTCCTGTGGCTACGGTGCTTGTTCAGAACGGTACGCTCCATACGGGCGATACGATCGTTGCCGGTTTCACCTACGGACGTGTCCGTGCTATGGTGGATGACAAGGGCAAACGGGTCCAGGAAGCCGGTCCCAGCATGCCTGTGGAAGTCATCGGCTTCAACGAAGTGCCGGAAGCCGGGGATATCCTCAACGCCGTTGCGGATGACCAGGTCTCCCGTCACGTTGCCGAAGAGCGCCGCGACAGAATCCGCGCTGCCCAGGTCAAGGCCATGCAGAAGACCTCTCTGGACGATCTGTTCGAACAGATTTCCCAGGGCCAGATCAAGGAACTGAACCTGATCGTCAAGGCTGACGTGCAGGGCAGTGTGGAAGCGGTCCGGCAGGCACTGGAAAAACTCTCCACGCCGGAAGTCCGTGTCCGTGTGATCCACGGGGCGGTCGGCGCCATCAACGAAGCGGATGTGCTTCTGGCCTCCACGGCCGGCGCCATCATTGTCGGCTTCAACGTACGTCCGAATTCCATGGCCAGCGCGGCTGCGGAACGGGAAAAGGTCGACATCCGCATGTACAGGATTATCTACCAGGCCACCGAGGAAATCGAGGCAGCCCTCAAGGGTATGCTCGCACCGAAGTTCCGCGAGGTCATCCTCGGCCATGCCCAGGTACGGCAGACCTTCCGCGTATCCGGTGTCGGAACCGTTGCCGGCAGCTATGTTACGGACGGTGTCATGCGCCGGAACGGCGAGGTACGCCTGCTGCGCGACAATGTCGTTATCTTCGAAGGCAAGCTTTCTTCCCTGAAGCGTTTCAAGGATGACGCCAGGGAAGTTGCGACCGGCTATGAATGCGGTATCGGCCTGGAAAACTACAACGACGTCAAGGAGAACGACGTTATCGAATGCTACATCGAAGAGCAGATCGAGAACTGATGCAACTGAACAAACGGACGGCGGCTGTTCCGGCAGCCGCCGTTGTTACACGGAAAGGAAACGGGACCCGCACGGAGCGGTGATCCCCGGAATATAAAATGCCTGGATTTGACAGAACTGACCGCCAGGGGGAAGAAATCCGGCGCGTGCTGGATCATGCGATCCGCACCGAAGTCAAGGACCCCCGGATTGTAAAGGTCTTCTCCATTACTTCCTGTGAGGTGACCCGCGATCTGAACGTATGCAAGGTACGGATCAGCGCGATGGGGACTCCCCAGGAAAGGAAAGACATGTTCAAGGCCCTGCGCGGGGCTGCCGGGTTCCTGCGCTGGTACCTGGGACAGAACATGATGCTCCGTGTGCTGCCGACCCTGGTGTTCCAGGAGGATACCACGATCGAGTACAGCGTCCGGATCCAGAAGATCCTGGACGATATCGCAAAACAGGAGCAGGAAATAAAGACGCCTTCCGAACCGGAAGACGGGGAAGAGCAATAAGGGAAACAGAAAGAACAGGGAAAGGGGCATACGGGATGCACACAAGACAGGACGCGGCCGGCCGGCTTCGGCAGGCTTTCCGTCAGAAGGAACGCATCGGGATCCTCATGCATATTTCCCCGGATGGGGATGCAATCGGTTCCTGTCTGGCTCTGGCCAACCTCTGCCGGGTTTTCGGCGGGGAAGCCGATCTGTACTGTGCCGACCCGGTGCCGGAAAAGTACAGGATTCTGCCGGGCTGGGAACGGATCCGTGTTCCGGGAGGGCAGATGCTTCCCGGGGATCCTTACGACCTGTGTGTGCTCTGTGATGTGCCGGATCCCGGAAGACTGGGGGAAATCCGCCCGCTCTTCGACGGGGCGCGGGATTCCCTTTCGATCGACCATCACGGGACGAATCCGTGTGCGGCGCGCATGAATGTGGTGGATCCTGCCTGCGCGGCGGCCGGGGAACTGGTGCTGGATCTTTTTGAGATCCTGAAAGCCCCCCTGGACCCGGACAGTGCACTGTGCCTGTATGTGGCCCTTTCCACGGATACGGGGCATTTCCAGTTTTCCTCCACAACGGCGGGTACGCTCCGCGCGGCAGCCAGGACCCTGGAAAGCGGCGTGGACCAGGAAAAAACAACACTCGCCCTGTACAGGACGAGGACGCTGTCCCATACACGCCTGCTGGGACGGGCACTGAATTCCCTTGCGCTGTATGCCGGCAACCGGGTCTCCGTGATGAAGCTGACACAGGAGGATTTTGCCTGTGCCGGTGCCGCGGACGAGGATGTGGAAGGGATCGTCAATTACGCTATTGAGATCCGGGGCGTCTGCCTGGCTATGCTGGCTGCGTACCGCAACGGGGTGTGGAAGGTTTCCCTGCGTGCACGGGACGGATACGATGTTGCCAGCGTGGCGCGCTCCTTCGGCGGCGGAGGCCATAAACAGGCTTCCGGGCTGACCCTGGATCAGGAAGAAGATACGGAAAAGGTGATCGCCGCTCTTTGCGAACTGGCGGAATCATAATACGATGAACGGTTTTATCAATATGCTCAAACCTCCCGGAATGAGCAGTGCTGCCGTGGTCGGCCTGGTGAAGAGGGCCCTTCCCAAAGGCAGCCGTGTAGGGCATATGGGGACACTGGACCCGGCAGCGGCAGGGGTCCTTCCCGTTGCGGTCGGACAGGCCAACCGCCTGTTTGACTATGTATCCGGGTCCGGCAAGGTCTATCTTTTTGAAATCACCCTGGGGATCCGGACCGATACGCAGGACCAGACGGGTTCCGTTACAGGCAGCTGTGGGGAAATCCCGGATGCCTGTGCGCTGCGTGCCGTACTGCCGGAGTTCACCGGCAGGATCACCCAGGTGCCGAGTGTATACTCCGCCCTGAAACAGAACGGGGTGCCGCTGTATGCGCTTGCCCGCCGCGGGGAGGAAGTCAAGGCCCCGCCGCGGGAGGTGGAAATCCACTCCCTGACCTATGTTGCGCAAAGCGGGGAAAACCGCCATATGCTCCGGGTTGTGTGTGAAGGGGGGACGTACGTACGCTCCCTGTGCGACGATCTGGGGAACCGGCTGGGCTGCGGGGCGCATGTGAGTTTCCTTCTGCGGGAACAGAGCGGGTTTTTCCGCCTGCCGGATGCGCTGACCCCGCAGGAATTCCTGCAGGAGTGTGCGCAGGACCGTCTCCGGCTCTGGCCGATGGATGCCCCGCTGGGGCATATGCCTGCGGCTGTTCTGGCCGGAAATATGAAAAAAAGAGTGCAGAACGGCATGCCCATCCCTTTTTCCGGGATCCGGGAGATCCGGAGAGGGGAAGCTTCCGGGGAGGGTTTCCCAGCCCCGGGTACGCCGGTATGTGTATATCTCGGCGACCGCTTCGCGGGGATTGCACTTACGGAAGAGAACCAGTTCAGGTTCAAGGCGATGCTGTTGGAGAAAACAGATGAGGATATTGCAAAGTGAAGCAGCGGCGGGACCTTCCGCTGTGGCATTGGGGACCTTTGACGGCGTCCACCTCGGACATCTTTCCGTGATCGAGAAGGCAGGGACGCTTGCACGGGAAGAAGGCCTGACCAGTATTGTCTACACCTTTTGCAACCACCCCTCCGCTGTCTGGGGAAAAGGACAGAAACTCCTGAGTGACCCGGAAGAAAAGAAAGACCGGATCCGCCGGACCGGCTGCGATATCCTGGTCATGCGGACATTTGACGCTGCTTTTGCCGCAATGCCGGCAGAGGAATTTGTATCCCTGCTGGTACGGTTTTTCCAACCCCGGCACCTGGTGGTCGGGACAAACTATACCTTTGGGAAGAACCGCGGCGGCAATGCCGCTTTGCTCCGGGATCTTGCTCCCCGTTTCGGATATCAGCTGCATGTGCAGCCCCTTGTCGAGGAGGACGGGGAAGCGGTTTCCTCAACCCGGATCCGCGCCTGCCTGCAGCAGGGCAGGGTGGAGGAGGCCAACCGCCTGCTGGGGTATCCGTATATGCTGCAGGGGGAAATCATACATGGCAGGCAGATCGGGCGTACCATCGGGTTCCCAACGATTAACCTGAAGGTCTTTCCGGACAAGCAGCTGCCCCGCTTCGGGGTGTATGCTGCCTGGGCGTCCTTCCGGGGCGAAATCCACCCGTGTGTACTCAATGTCGGGATCCGTCCGACCGTGGAGGGGGAAATCCCCAGTGTGGAAGCGCATATCCTTGGCTTTTCCGGGGACCTGTACGGGGAAGATGCTGCGGTCTGCCTGGAGGAATTCCTGCGGCCGGAAAGCCGTTTTGCCGACCTGGATGCCCTGCGAAGGCAGATCGGGCAGGACAGGGAAAATGCGGAGAATCTGTTAAAAGCTCGAAAAATTCCCGTTTTTTAAAGATCTTGCTTGCCTTTACAGAGTAGGCATGTTATGATAAGCGTTGCGAACCGTCTGCTCAGTTGTTCGACGACTCCGACGACAAACTTAGCACACGGCAATTTTAGAAACAGGAGGAACGTATCATGGATAAGGCTTTGAAGACCTCGATTATCGAGAAATATGCCCGTCATGAAGGGGACACCGGTTCTCCCGAAGTGCAGATTGCGCTTCTGACCGAGAGGATCAATCATCTGAATGAGCACCTCAAGGAAAACAAGAAGGACCATCATTCCCGCCGCGGCCTGCTGATCATGGTTGGTAAGCGCCGTGGTCTGCTGGATTATCTGTACAAGATCGACGTACAGCGTTATCGTGACCTGATCGCTGCACTGAACATCCGCAGATAGGTACAATGTGAATGCACACAGGGGCGACTCCGTCAGGGTCGCCCTTGTGAATATAAAGCGTGAATCGGACCGGGGAACCGCAAAGATGCGGATCTCGTGGGGTTTGCCGGGGGAACAGGCTGCTGCTCTTCGGACAAACCTCATGCAGCCGGTTCATGCGGAAAAGGAGAAAGAATGGAACATAAAATCTATACCATGGAACTGGCCGGCCGTCCGTTCTCTCTGGAATTCGGACGTTATGCCGAACAGGCAAACGGCGCGTGCATGGCACGCTACGGAGAAACCGCCGTTTTGGTTGCCGTAACGGCTTCCGCGGCACCGCGGCCCGGGATTGATTTCTTCCCGCTCGGCTGTGACTTTGAAGAAAAAATGTACTCTGTGGGTAAGATTCCCGGCGGTTTCATCCGTCGTGAAGGCCGTCCCACCGAAAAGGCCATCCTGACTTCCCGTCTGATGGACCGCCCCCTGCGTCCCCTGTTCCCCAAGACGATGCGCAATGACGTCAACGTGGTTGCCACCGCCATGTCCGTGGACGTGGACTGCGCTCCCGAACTGTGCGCCATGATCGGCTCTTCCGCTGCTCTGAGCGTCAGTGACATCCCCTTTGCCGGACCGACCGGAACGGCAATCGTCGGCATGATCGACGGGGAATATATCCTGAACCCCACCAACGAACAGAAGGAAAAGAGTGTTCTGAACCTGACCGTTTCCGGAACCTCCGACGCTGCCCTGATGGTGGAAGCCGGCGCCAACGAGATCACTGAGGATGAAATGCTCGGTGCCATCCTGTTCGCCCATGAAAACATCAAGAAGGTTGTTGCCTTCATCAACCAGATCGTTGCTGAGATCGGTAAGCCCAAGGCTGACTTCCCAATGCTCGAGATCGATCCCGAAGTCGGCGCTGCCGTCCGGGAATATGCCAAGGACAAGGTCGAGTGGATCTTCGATACCTTCGACCGTACCGAAAGACAGAACCGGGAAGACCAGGTCAAGGAAGAAACCCTGGAACATTTCGCGGAGATCTATCCGGACAATGCCCGGGATATCGGCGATGAGCTCTACCAGATGGGTAAGTCGGTCATGCGCCGCAAGATCCTGGAGGACGGCGTACGTCCCGACGGACGTTCCCTGACTGAAATCCGTCCGATCTGGTGCGATGTCGGCATGCTCAAGAGAGCGCATGGTTCTGCCGTGTTTACGCGCGGACAGACCCAGGTCCTGACCGCTGTTACCCTGGGCACGATTTCCGAGGCCCAGACCCTGGACAGCATCAGCCCGGAAGATTCCAAGCGTTATATGCATCATTACAATATGCCCCCGTATTCCACCGGTGAAGCCAGGAACCTGCGTTCCCCCGGCCGCCGCGAGATCGGTCACGGCGCCCTGGGCGAGCGTGCCCTGGAGCCCGTGATTCCTTCCGAGGAAGAGTTCCCCTATGCGATCCGCCTGGTCAGCGAAGTGCTTTCCTCCAACGGTTCCACTTCCCAGGCTTCCGTATGCGGATCCACGCTGGCCCTGATGGATGCCGGTGTCCCGATCAAGCGTCCCGTAGCCGGTGTGGCCATGGGCCTGATCAAGGATGCCGATTCCGGCAAGGTTGCCGTTCTTACCGATATCCAGGGTCTGGAAGACTTCCTGGGCGATATGGACTTCAAGGTAGCCGGTACGACCAAAGGTATCACGGCAATCCAGATGGATATCAAGATCAAGGGCATCGATGAGCCCATCCTGCGCCAGGCCCTCAAGCAGGCGCATGAAGGCCGCCTGTTCATTCTGGACAAGATGCTGCAGACCCTGTCCGAGCCGCGTCCCGAACTGAGCAAGTATGCCCCGAAGATCATCACCTTCTCCATCAATCCCGAGAAGATCCGTGAGGTCATCGGCAGCGGCGGCAAGGTCATCAACAAGATCGTTGCCGATACCGGCGTCAAGATCGATCTGGAAGACGACGGACGCGTATTCATCGCAACACCAGATGCCGAAGCGGCAGCCCGTGCCCGTGCCATCATCGAAGGCATCGTAGCCGAAATCGAAGTCGGCCAGGAATACCTGGGAACCGTGGTCCGGATCATGGACTTCGGTGCCTTTGTGGAACTGGTTCCCGGCAAGGACGGCATGGTACATATCTCCAAACTGGCCCGCGAACGTGTGGAAAAGGTGGAGGATGTCGTCAAGATCGGCGATAAGATCCCGGTCAAGGTCGCGGAGATCGACTCCAAGGGCCGTGTCAACCTCATCCGTACGGATGTGGAATATGCCCCCGGTCAGGACCGTCCCCGTCCCCCGCGCCGTGAGAACAACGGCGGCAGCCGCGGCAATGGCCGCCGGGACTTCGACCGCAAGCCCCGCCGCGAGGAGAAAGCCCCGCAGGAATAAGATGAAATAAAGGAAGGCTGCAGAGAAGACATGGATTTCTTCCCCAGGCGCTGATTCGCTGAAAGAGGAAAACGGTTTTTTCTGCAGCCTCGTTTTTTGCCTAAAAAAGGAGACCCTATGGATTTTATCACTCTGGATAACGGATTGCGGATCATCGGGGAGCCCATGCCCCAGAGCCGCAGCGTCGCCGTCGGTGTCTGGATCGGGGCAGGTTCCCTGAATGAAACCGAGGAAAACAACGGGAGTGCCCACTTTATAGAACATATGCTTTTCAAGGGCACGGAAAGAAGAAACGCCCTGGTCCTGGCACAGGAAGCCGACCGGCTGGGAGGGCAGGGGAATGCCTATACCTCCAAGGACTGCACCTGCTTCTATTACCGGGCGCTGGACACCCATCTTTCCGATGTCATGGACCTGGTCGGGGACCAGGTACTGCATTCCCTGCTGGATCCGGAGGAACTGGAACGGGAGAAAGGCGTGATCTGCGAAGAGATCGATATGGCGCAGGATACGCCGGAAGACCTCGTGTATGAACAAATGTGCGCGGCCTATTTCGGGTCCGACCCGGCTGCCCGGCCTATCCTGGGAACGGCGGAAAAGATCCGTTCCTATACCCGGGAGAATCTTCTGTCCTTTTACCGGAAGTACTATACCGCCCGGAACTGTGTCCTGTCCGTGGCCGGTCATTATGACCTCGGGGAAGTCCGTACCCTGGCGGAAAAAATATTCGGCTCCATGCCGGCCGGGGACGTCCGTACCCTGCCCGTGTGGAAGGCGGAGAGGCCGCAGCCCTATGTTTCCTGCGTCAAGGATATCGAACAGGTCCATCTGTGCCTGGGATTCCCTGGCCCGAACATCGGGGCGGACAACAGCGCCGCCCATGCCCTCCTGCATACCCTGTTCGGGGGCGGCATGTCTTCCCGCCTGTTCCAGCAGATCCGGGAACGCAGCGGGATGGCCTATTCCGTCTATTCCTTCTCCACGGCGCATCTGGGACGGGGGTTCGGCAGCATCTATGCGGGCTGCTCCGTGCAGAACGCGCAGAAGGTGCTGGATATGATCCGGGAAGAGATGCAGGCGCTCCGGACCCGGGAAATCACAAAGACGGAATTCGAACAGGCCAGGGAACAGTCCAAGGCCGGATTGATCCTGTCCGGGGAATCCGTGACCGCACGTATGAGCGCCATCGGGAGAAGGGAACTTCTGCTGAATGAGTATCTATCCGAGGATGCTATCATTGCCCGGGTGGACCGGGTAACCCGTGAGGATGTCCTCGCCGCTATCGGTGAAATCCTGGAAGGGCCGCTGTGCGTTTCCGTTGTAGGACCGAAGGTAACCCTGTCTGTGTAATGGTAACCGAACATTCCGGGAGTGTCTGTCGTTTCGGATATGAGTACTGCCGCTTTCCTTGCCTAGTCGGAATGGCGCGTGGTACAATCTGAGAAGAAGGAGGGAGAAAAGTGAAATATCTGCTGCGTTTCGGCTGGTTTACGCTCAGGCTTCTCTGTGTCCTTTTGCTGGTTGCAACGCTCTCCTTCGCGGCATATACGCATGGAATGAACCGTTCCTTTATCTCCATCCTGCTGCAGAGCGGGATGGATATCCGTGCGAGTGTCCAGTTCGGTTTAAGCGGCCGGCCGGAACTGAACAAATATTTTACCAGGGCGTGTCTGGAATCGGATCCTATCTGGAAGAATGAGGAATACGCCAATTACGAGATTGCGTCCTTTGATACCGATTTCTCCCTGGAAAAACTGACGACCTGGCCGTGGCTGAATACCGCCGAAGCGGTCGTCCTGCACGATGTAACGAGGATTGACGGGTACAAGAAACTTTCGGCACAGACGCCGGAAGAACTCAAAAACCCGAATAAGATTCCTGCCCCGGCCTGGAAGGGCGGGGAATATGTCATCCATCTGGTCAAGAAAGACCAGAGCTGGCTGATCGAAAGCATTGAAAAAACCAGGGATATGGAGATGCCGCCGCGGTTTACGGCAGAACCGACTCCGTATGGGCAGACCGTACCGCCTCCGACTCCGAAGGCGACAGCGACGCCCGCAGCAACCCTGACGCCGGTTTTTACCCCGGCTCCTTCACAGACCTGACAGAACTCGAGGAAAGAACCCTATGCAGATCCCACCGGACAGTATCCTTTTAGCGCCTATGGCAGGCATTACGGATTATCCGTTCCGTCTGCTCTGCCGCCGCTACGGGCTGACGTTCGGTTTTACCGAGATGGTCTCCGCCAAGGCGCTCTGCCTGGCGCCGGACCCCGGGGTACTGGAGCCCCTCCTGTATATCGGGGAAGGGGAGAATCTGGCCGTGCAGCTGTTCGGATCGGACCCTGTCACCATGGGGGAAGCGGCCAGGAGGCTCAGTGAGCGCCCGTACCGGGCGATCGATATCAATATGGGCTGCCCTGTACGCAAAATCGTAGGCGGCGGGGACGGGTCGGCACTCCTCCGGCATCCGGAACTGGCAGAACAGGTTGCACGCAGCGTGGTGCGCAGTACGCACCTGCCGGTGTTTGTAAAAATGCGCCTGGGATGGGAATCGGGCTGTGAAGAAGGCATCGAACTCGCCCGCAGGATGGAAGACAGCGGTGTCGCCATGCTGACGGTTCACGGCAGGACCCGCATGCAGATGTACAGCGGAAATGCCAGTCTGGAGGGAATCCGCAGGATCCGGGAGTCGGTAACCGTGCCGGTGGTCGGCAACGGGGATATCCGTACCCGGGAGGATGCGGAAAAAATGCGCAGGGAAACCGGCTGTGATGCCGTAATGGTCGGCAGGGCTGCTCTGGGGAACCCGTTCATCATCGAAGAACTCCGGGGCGGGGAAACGCCTTCGTTTGCCCGGAAAATCGAAGTGGCGATGGAACATTTGCATCTCAGTGTGGAATTCAAGGGGGAACGGACCGCGATCCCGGAGATGCGCAAACAGATCAGCTGGTACCTGCACGGGATGCCGGGAGCTGCCAGGATCCGGGAGAAGATTGTCCATCTGGAACACGAAAACGAGGTGTGCGATACATTGGCTGCCTACCGTGAAAAACTCCTGGAGAGGGAAAAATGACAACAGAATCAACCGGGGAAGGGTACCCCGTAAAATATGAAAAGTTGGAGTGTATAACATCATGGCTGTTCTGGTGACGGGAGGAGCTGGCTACATCGGTAGCCATACGGTCAGAAGGCTTACGGAAGCCGGGGAGAAGGTCGTTGCACTGGATAACCTGGCAACAGGACATGTGTCGGCAGTGACACAGGTTCCCCTGATTCGGGAGGATATTCTTCATACCGACCGGATCGAGCAGATTCTCAAAGGGTACGGGATCGAGAGTGTTGTCCACTTTGCCGCTTTTTCCCAGGTGGGGGAAAGCATGCGCAATCCCATGAAGTATTACCGCAACAATGTAGAGGGAACGCTTTCCCTGCTGCGTGCCATGGTGAATGCGGGCGTGGACAAGATTGTTTTTTCCTCGACGGCAGCCCTGTATGGGAATGCAGCTGCTGACCGCCCGATTACGGAAGAGGATCCAATCCAGCCTACCAGTGTCTATGGCAGGACCAAACAGATGATTGAAACGGCACTGCGGGATTTTGATATGGTATACCACCTGCGTTCCGTATGCCTTCGGTATTTCAATGCATCCGGCGCCCAGGAAGACGGGACGCTGGGGGAAGACCACCGGCCGGAAAGCCATCTGATTCCCAATGCCCTGTTTACCGCTTTGGGACAGCGTGACCGGTTTACCCTCTTCGGGACGGATTATCCGACCCGGGACGGCACCTGCATCCGGGACTATATCCATGTGCAGGATCTGGCGGAAGCACACCTGCTGGCCCTCCGGGCCCTGCGGGACGGCCTGCCCACCGACAGTATGAATCTCGGGGTCGGGGAAGGGTACAGCAACCGGGAAATCCTTTCCATGGTGGAAAAAGTCACAGGGAAGTCCCTGCGTGTGGAAGAAGCCGACCGCCGGGCCGGGGATCCTCCGGTCCTGGTAGCGTCCAGCGCAAAAGCGCGCCGCCTGCTCGGATGGGAACCTGTCCATTCTTCCCTGGAAAACATCGTCGGAAGTGCCTACAGATGGCATCTGAACCATCCCGAGGGATATGCGGACTGATTGGTCCGGGTTCCTGCGGGAAGATAGAACTGTAATTGTCTGGAATGGAGAGAACCGTGAAGAAGATCGTAATACTGCTGCTGGCGGTATCCATGCTGCTGTGCGTTTCCTGTAGGAACGCTTCCCCGGCACCGGGAAGTACCGTGCCGGGATATTATGGCGCAGGACAGACCCTGACCGGCGGGAGCGATTCATCCGGGGCTGCCGCCCTGGTACAGGGGGATGTTGTCCGGAACGGGGAAGAACTCTGTTTCTCGTTCGGGTTTGCGGATGCAGACGGAAACCGGGTTACGGTACCGTCTTACAGCCTGTCCCTGACGGAGGATCCGATCCGGCTGTGCCTGACGGTGCCTTCCATGCAGTTTCCCTTCGGAACGTCCTTCGCACCGATCAAACCCTGTCTGGGCTGCGTGCAGGAGGATGGGGAGAAGGGGACCAGTACCCTGTATTTCCAGTTTATGGGGCAGCAGTGTTTCAAGGCATCCGTAAAAGAGAATATCCTGACGGTTTCTGTCCGTCCCTGCGACGGCACGGAGCAGGAAGCAGCCTATATCGCCGTCAGTGCCAAAACATCCGACTGCCGTCTGGCAGGAGCGGAGCCGTCTGCGGAAACCGGAACGGTTTCCTGGGGAGAGAAGGGATTTCACCCTGTGCTCTGTGCGGACGGGGAACATATCCTGCTTCTGAGCAGTCCTTACACGCAGATGGAGGAACTGGACCGGGTTCTTCTTTCGCTGAAAGAGGAACTGGAACAGGGCGGGGATGACCGGATTCCGCAGGTCTTCCACCTGATCCGCGGGGAGGTTCCCGTTTATCAGGAACTGATCTCCCGGGCGGCCATCGATGAACTGGGGGCCATGGATACGGGTTCGGAGACTGTCAAACCCGAGATGTGGGCAACGGATGCCCGCTTCCTGAACTGGAACGGGGACAGGACGTCTGCCCTGATGGCCCGCCAGATCCTGGTCGAGAACCTGGCCGGGGGCAGTACGCAGAAATATGAGCAGTTGTATCTGTATCCGGAAAACGATGTTCCGCAGATCCTTGCGGATGTGGAGATGGGCCTGATCGCCAAGGCGGAGTTCTCACCGGACGGTTCCATGGTTGCCTTTATAGAGGTCTCGGACGGGTTCCGTCTTCTGTACCTGTATGATATCCGCAGTGAAACCCTGCTGTATCTGCCCGGGGAAGGGCTCGGGGAATATACCGCGGACTTTGTCTGGAATACGGACGGCCGTCTGTACTGTATGTGCGGTGCGGAAAAAATGCAGCTGATGCTCTTTGACCCGTATCTTACGGAAGACGATGAAGACAGGATCCGGGTTGTGGAAGAACGGGAGGGTTTCTCCGGAAATATCTTCCTGAACGGCGGGAAACTGTACCTGAACGGGGACGACGACATGATCTATATCCTTGATCCCGCAACGGGGGACAGGGGACTATATGCGGACGGCGCCATTCTTTCCATCACCGAAGACGGACGGTATATGGCCATCCTGCGTCCGTGTGCCACAGGCTGCGGACGGGAGCTGGTAATCCGGGATACGCAGAGCGAAGAATCTGCGGTGATCTCGGACGATGTGCCGGTCATGGGGGTATGCTGGATGCGTGACCAGAGAACGCTGTGCTGCCTGGTGACCAACGAAGGCAGTGACAGGGAAATCTACCCTTCCATCCTGCGGAAAGCGGAAGCGGGCAAGAACGGATTTGTCCAGATCGGAAGGCTTGCGTCCAACAGCGTTTTTGCAGGGAAGGAAGACGATATGATCGTTCTCGTTTCCTCCTACCAGGCACGTGCGGATGCTTATGCACCGGTAACATTCCGGCTGCAGCTTCCCAAAATCATGTAAACGAAAATAGAAAAAGCTGATTGCTGTGATTCGGCAGCAATCAGCTTTTTGCATATAGAAAGCAGATTGTCATTCCTTCCTGAGGAGCTTTATTCCGGTTGGGCGGCGCAGGTGGCTTCCAGCCAGTGCTTGACTTCCGCGCCGATGACCTGTGCCATCCGGAAAAATCCCAGGTCATTGGGATGTGTCCCGTCTACCGTGCAGTCCCCGCGCTGCAGTCCGGCGAACAGCGTCCTTCCGTCGATAAAGGACACATGTTTGTCCCCCAGCTTCACGGCACGGTTGTAGGCGGCATAAATGATCTGGCGGCGGAGTCCGGCTTCGGGCGCTATGGTCCCTACGGCGGGAAGCAGTTCCTTTCGATCCACATCGGGCAGTGAAACCATGATATACGGGGTATCCGGGTGGGATGCCCGGAAGGTATCGTACAGAGGCTCATAGGTAGCAGCCAGATAAGCGGCATTGGTTGCATTATGGTCGTAGTCACAGACAAAAACACTCATGTCCAGGCCGGCCAGGTATTCCGCCATGGCTTTTTCCCCTTTGGCGTTTCCGGAAAATCCGAGGTTGATATGGTCACAGTCCAGCGCACGGGAGATCATTGCCTGGTAGCTGTTTCCGGGGCGGGAAGCGCATAGTCCCTGGGTAATGGAGGAACCGTAGTAGACAACCGGTTTTTCCCAGCGATATTTCCTGGGCGGCAGGACGGTAGTATCTTTTTCCAGCCCGACTGCCAGGGCATCCACGCCGTTGAACAGCGGCATATGGATCATGATCTCGCACATCCCGCCCGGCAGTTCCGAAAGGACCTCAAACCCGCCTTTCATATCTACGGTCGGTCGGAAGGTACCCAGGTACACATATTCCCCGCCGCGGTAGATGTACATATCAAAACCGTAGACACCGGTGAATGCCATATGGTCCATGCGGGAAACATCAGACATTTCCACATGCAGTGCCACATAGGGGGAATCGGTCTTGAAGCGGATCCGACCGCCGGCAGTGCTCAGCGCCAGCCTTGCTACATTCGGTGAAATACGGAGGGCTGTTTCTTCCGGCATCCGGCGGAATACGCCGTCTGCCTTCGGCTCATAGAGCCCGTCGATTGCAAAGGGTTCCGCCTTGGGGGAGTACCATACCAGGTCCGGTTTCTGAATTCGTACGGATAATGCCTTGTTTGGATCAAGCTTTGCAATCTCCATTGTTTGTATCCTCCTGTCGGCTGTCATAGTAAGACAAATTGATTTTTTACCGAAGATGGGGTCTGTGTCCTGTACAGGACACCCCTTCCTGCTTATTATATGATGAATGGAGTCCGAACGGAAACCGGTTTTCCTTTTTTCGGGAGGATTTTTCCATGCTTTGCAGTAAAAAGACGGCATGATCCGGAGATCATACCGTCTGGGAAAGCTGCGGGATGTTTATTTCTCACTGCCCCTGGGTTTGCCCCAGAAGAAGAGCGCAACGGTACCGGGACCGGAATGCGCACCGATCACCGTGCCGATATCATTGATCAAAACCTTACCCTTGAGCTGCGGGAAGGCTTCTTCTACCGCCTGGGCAAGAGCCAGTGCGTCTTCATAACAGTTGGAATGGCTGATGTAGCATTTTTCCGCATAATCAGCGCCGCCGAGCGCGTACTTCTGCATCTTGGTGACGGTTACCGCTTTGGCTTTCTTTTTGCTGCGGATTTTTTCCATGGGGATCAGGTGGCCGGCTTCGTCTACATGCAGGAGGGGGCAGATCCCCAGGATTCCGGCGACAAAGCCGGCTGTCTTTGAAACCCGGCCGCCCTTAATGTAGAACGTCAGGTCCGTGGAGTAGAACCAGTGGTGAACTTCCAGTTTATGGTCTTCCACCCAGGCGGCGAGCTCTTCCAGTCCCATGCCGGCATCCCGGAGGTCGGCAGCCTTGTCTACCAGAAGGCCGTATCCGGAGGAGGCGGCCAG
>JAFPSR010000073.1 GCA_017413675.1 Clostridia bacterium
CCAGTGCATCTTCGCCCCGGTATGGTACAGCGGCGGGATGCAAAGGAAAATATCGTCTTTGGTCTGTCCGTGATGAGCCTGTTCCGTCAGACAGGCATGCATGAGGCTCAGGTGATTGTGCAGGATTGCTTTGGGGAATCCCGTCGTCCCGGACGAGAAATAGATAGCGGCATCATCTTCAGGGGTAAGGGCGATCCCCGGATCATCCGATGAACAATCTGCTGTCAGCTCATTGTAATTATCCGCAAAAGTGGGGGTAATCCCGGGGCCGCAGTAAAGCAGCGTGCAGGTCAGGTCTTCCGCGATCTCCTCCACGCGCCCTATGAATTCCGGGCCGAAAATCAAGATATCCACATCCGCCAGATTGGCACAGTACAGGATTTCATCCGAAGCATACCGGAAATTCATGGGAACCGCCAGGGCGCCGCTCTTGAGTACACCGAAATAGATGGGCAGCCATTCCAGGCTGTTCATCATCAGGATCGCGATCTTATTGCCTTTTCCGTAACCACGGGATCCCAGAAGGTTCGCCAGACGGTTTGCTTTCTCGTTGAATACCTGCCAGGTAATCTCGCGTCGATAATACCGTTCCCCCTGGGGTTCTACGAGTTCGTTTTCCTTCCAGGTATGTCTGGTTTCATGCTGTTCGGGATTAATTTCAATCAAAGCAACCTCTTTCCCGTACAGCTGGGCATTGCGGTTCAGAATGTCAGTAATAACCATGTTCTGTCTCCTTTTCTCTCGGCATCTGCTTGCAGGGGCTGGCATCCCGGATAAATCAAAAGCCCCCCGGCCCAAAGGCCAGAGGGCGATGGAAATCAGCGTTACCACCTCTGTCTGATCCCTGTCTCACGACAGGAATCCTCATAAGGTACGATTCCGAAGAATGATACCTCTGCACGATAACGGGTGCACCCGGCGCAGCCTACCAAATATTCTTCAGCCTGCAGCTCTCGGAATGTATTCCATCTTCCCCGTGTACTGCTTTTCACCCGACAGCAGCTCTCTGGACACGACGAAAAGATGTACTTCTTTCCGGTCACAGCCATTGCGATTGACTGAAGCTTATCAGATTCTGTTTTACCTGTCAAGCCTCTTAACAGGAAAATAAAAGGGAGGCATTGCATGCCTCCCTGCCTGTTCGGATCATTCCCGTCAGACTTCAATCTCTACTTCATGGCCGGAAGCCGAAGACTTCAGGATTCCGTCGATGATGGCCTGGTTGTAGATGATCTGCGAGGTTGGAATCGGAGCAGGTTTCCCTTCCAGAACCGCATCCAGGAACGCGCGTACTTTCTGACGGAACAGGTCTGTTTTCTGTTCCGGTTCCAGCGGAATCGGTTTGGAGGTCGGCTTTCCTTCCTCATCATTATAGTACAGTGTCAGATCTCCGGCCGTGCCGTCCCAGCACATGCCCGGTTTCCCCTGCACCTTCAGTCCGGCTTTGGTTCCCAGGAACAGGAAATCGCCCAGGGTATCCATATGCATTGCCCAGCTGACTCTCCAGTCGAGCGTTACCCCGCCTTCCAGACGGATAAACGCCGATGCGAAATCATCATCAACTGTGAACCGGTCAGCTTCCTTGTAAAGTTCCGGATTCTTTCCGAAATAGGCGCTGCTTGTCGCGGATACGGTAAGCGGTTTCGGATATCCGATGGAGTTCAGGGCGAAATCCAGTCCATAACATCCGATATCTCCGATCGCGCCGAATCCGGCCTTGTCTTTTTCAATGAAGGTTCTGCCCGGGATTCCGCGGAAACGTCCGCCGCCGACTACCACATAGTAAACCTTGCCCAGAATCCCATCCTCGATGATCTTCTTGACCTGTTTCATATTGGTCCCGTAACGGGGCTGGAATCCAACGGAAAGGATTTTCCCGGATTCCTTCTCTGCCGCCATGATGCTCTTTCCTTCTTCCAGAGTAACAGAAAGCGGTTTCTCCAGAAGGACATGTTTCCCGGACCGCAGAGCGGCTACGGCACAGGGTTCATGCTGCATATTGTAGGTACATACCGATACTGCATCGATATCCGTGCGGGCACAAAGTTCTTCGCACGTTTCATAAGCGTCTGCCTCTGTCCAGCCAAACTCATCCAGGAAAGCGCGTGCCTTGCCCGGAATGATATCCGCACCGGCTACGACTTCCACATCGTCAAAAGACTTGTAGCACTGCGCATGCTTATGTGCAATGCCGCCGCACCCGATAATTCCGATCCTGAGTTTCTTCATTGGATAGTTCCATCCTTTCCGTAAACGACATTTCGTTTCCTGTCTAGAGTAAAACACGCAGCCCGTTGAAAGTCAATCCGGTTGATGCAGGAAAAGCGACTAAATATTCACTTCAGCTCCCTGTCTTACAAAGAGCGGAATTACATCCAGCGTAGCCTTTGCATCCACTACCTGCCCACCGGCGTATACTTTCCCGGTTGCAACTTCCCTCCAGGTTTCCCCTTCCGGCAGATACACCTTCTTTTCCACCGTACCGGCTTGGAAAACCGGGGATACCAGGATATCATCCCCGAACATATAGGTGTCCTCATGGGCAATACTCTGCGGATCCTCCGGGTAAGCAAAGAACAGCGGACGGATAACCAGCATGCCGGTTTCATGCGCCTGTCCCATGGTCTTTTTGATGTACGGGCGAAGTTGTTCCCGCAGCAGAATATACTTCTTCAGGATTTCATAGTTATCCTCACCGAAAGACCAGATTTCGTTTCCGGATCCGGTCCCGAACTGCGGATTCCCTTTTTCATCCTTATAGCTCATTCCGGGATGCGGCCAGTGCGGCAGACGTTCCCCGTGCAGACGGAAGATCGGAAGGAATGCGCCCATTTCAAACCAGCGAACCAGCAATTCCCGGAAGGCGGGATCCTCCGTATACCCCCCGATGAATCCCCCGATATCACAGGTCCACCACGGGATTCCCGACACCGACGCTGACAAACCTGCGCAAAGCTGTTCCCGCAGTGTCCGCCAGGAAGAATAGACATCCCCGGACCAGAGTAATGTCCCGAAGCGCTGGCTTCCCGCCCAGGCGCAGCGGACCAGGTTGACTACCTTATCCATGCCCGCTTCTGTCATCCCGTCATAGAATGCCTTGGAATAGTAAATCGGATAAATATTTGCAACCTGCGCCCCGGGGCCCAGATTGAAACGAACGTTTTCCATATCGTTGGAAGCCGTTTCCGGTTCCGCTTCATCGAGCCAGAACAGGTCTATCCCACGATCGAAATAATTCTTCTTTGCTGCAGACCAGACCAGTTTCCGCGCACCCGGATGGGTGGAATCAAAATAGGTCGTATAGCCCATAAAGGTGCTGTACAGGCTTCCGTGGTCCCCTTCGAGCAGGCCTCCCATTTCCTTCAGTGCTGCATTGTTTTCCGAGGCAACATCCACGGTCGGCCAGATGGAAACCATCAGCTTAATTCCCATATCGTTCAGCTCCCGGATCATTGCATCCGGATCCGGCCAGCAGACAGGATCGAATTTCCAATCCCCCTGCTTGGTCCAGTGGAAGAAATCGATAACGATGACATCCAGTGGGATCCCGCGTCTGTGATATTCCCGGGCCACAGACAGGAGTTCTTCCTGGGTGCGGTACCGCAGTTTGCACTGCCAGAATCCCATGACATCATCCCGCAGCATCGGGACACGGCCCGTGACAGCCGTATAGTTCTCCTGGATCTGGGCCGGCGTATCCCCTGCCGTAATCCAGTAATCCAGCTGATCGGTAACGTCCGCCACCCATTCCGTGCGGTTATATCCCAGCGTCACACGTCCCATGGCCGGATTGTTCCACAGAAAACCGTATCCGCGGGTAGAGGTCATAAACGGGATGGATGCCTGGGAATTTCTCTGGGACAGGTCCAGCGTCAGTCCCTTCCGATCCAACTGCTTCTCCTGATACTGGCCAAGGCCATACAGGTGTTCATCATCATACGCTTCAAAATACGCCGTTACTTTCCATGCTCCTCCCAGGATCGGCTTAAACTGACGCGCGTTGTAGTTCAAGGGGACGCTGTATTGTGTCAGATCCCTGCGGTTTCTCCAGTATTCCCGGGTCAGTTCCTTCCCGTCCTGGTTATAGAAGAAGATATACCCGTGTCTGTCAATAACAGCCTGGATTTTCCCGTTGCGGATCGATACAGACCCATCCTCCCCTTCAGCCATCTCCGGTACGATCCCCTCCGGTTTCGGAAGAAGCGCCCAATCCTTTTCGGTATCCACCGCAGAGTTGTACGATACCCGGATCCGTAGACTGTCCTTTCCCCAGGGTTCGATCCGGATTTTTTCCCTGCCGTTCTGGTAGGTGAGAATTCCGTTCTCTGTTTCCCGTATAGCCATATGCTTCACTCCTTTATTTCGTTCCTTGTTCCGTCCATAGACAGATTCCTTCCCGTTTATTCCAATACGGCTTATCTGCCGGTGTTACGGCAGCCGTATGAGTACCCTTTCCAGTTCCGACAGGGACCGGATCACCGCGTCCGGCATAATCTGTGTGTCTTCAGTCCAGGTATTCCCTTTCCGATCCAGAAACACAGCCTTCATCCCTGCCTTTTTCGGCCCGATAACGTCTTCTCCCGGGCTGTCACCTACAAACAGGCATTCTTCTGCCTTCCATCCTGTCCGTTCCAGAATCCCCATATAGAAACGGGGATCCGGCTTATAGCACTGCAGGCTCTCGGAAGTATAGAGAAAGGCTATTTTTATGCTGTTCTGCCCGAGATAATACGAAATGGAATCGTTGTCCGTTGTGGACCCGACTGCATAGTCGATTCCCCGGTCTGACAGCATCCGGAGAACCGGACGGACATCCGGATACAGCGGACGGTATCCGAACAGGGAACGGATCATTGGCTCAACTTCCAAAGCCGCATCCGCATCGATCCCATAATCTGCGAAGACCTCTCCCAGGCTTACCGTGAACCATTCTTTTTCCGTACGGAACGGCTCTCCAAGCATATGTTCCTTTTTCTTTCTCTTCCAGATTGTATAGAATTCCCGCGGATCCGCTCCACACCGGATCCTTCTCAGGATTTCCCGGACAGCATCCAGGGATCCCGTACCGGTATCTATCAGTGTACCGAAACAGTCGAATATCACATGCCTGATCATACCGTTTCCTGCTGTCTCCTGTTTTACAAGCCATCTTCTTTTTATATTTTATCAGATAAGGTTTAGGTGGTAAACCCGGGTGCGAAAACCTGTAAAAAAGCGCCGGGGAGAGGCGTTTCACAGACAGGAGCCTCTCTCCGGCGTTGATTGGCATTTGATTATGAATGACATACGTCACGCAGATGAAACAGCTGTTATTGCTGTCTTTGCTCCAACTTCTGATTGATTCGATCAGCCAGCTTTTTTTGATGGCAGTAGGTCAAAACCGCAATAACAGAAGCAGTCAGGAGCATGGAAAGGATTGCCAGCAGGGCAGGAAGCCAACCTCGGTCTCTGGGGATCCATCCGGCCAGGAAAGAAATCACCAGCATCACGGTACATCCGATCACCATGTGTATTGCAATCTGCACCGGGCGGCTCAATTTTTCATTTACGTAAACAATACTTGGCAAACCAAAACCGAAGCCGACCCCCAAACTGCACAGTGCCATTTTTGTGACCATATACCCGGATACGGAATAGGCACCGCCCATGTTCAGGTCGGCGATAAGGGAGCCGAGCAGGAACAGAAACGAAGAGATTGCCACGGTCGTTTTCGTGCGCTGCATCACGAACGCGACGTTTTCTTTCCTTTTTTTCATGATTTGTCCTCCTATAATCCTAAATATCTTTTGAGATCCGGCAGGTATTTTCTGGAAACATAATCAGAAAGGCCATTTTTCATCTTCAATAGCAAGCTGCCTCCGAACCCTGCTTCCACGCTCTGAATGTAGGAAAGGTTCACAGCACATGCCTTGGATATCTGCAGAAAACTGTCACCCAGTTGATCCAGTAACTCATACAGCCTCTTTCGGGAGCTGAAGCTGTCCTGGCGGGTGCAGATCTTCGTTTCACCGCCTTCCACACGTACCATATAGATGTCCTGCGGCGTGAGCAGAATGGTTCGTTCGTTTTGCTCTGCCAGAACCGGACCGCTTCTAGCCTGCAGGATATCCAGGGCACGTTGGATTTCCGGAGTCATTCGATCCGTATAAATAACCACTCGCGGCGGTGTGTATTCCGGCGCTACTTCAATCTTGACCAGCATAAGAGATCTCCCTTCCTGTTGAGTGCACTTCGATGAAGCTGAGAACAGTATAAACAAAGAACGGCTTTTTATCATCTCTTTGGAGCTAAGTGGCTGATTTCTGCAGGTAAAATGCAGGAATAGCTCCACAAAAGCAGAACATGGCAGACGGCTCCCCTGTCTATAGTCATAGCGATTATCAGATTCTGACCCACCCAAACCCTGGATAATAGAAAAAACGGCCGTGACCATCATCGTCATGACCGTTTCTATCTTCTAAGGTGATTTTTGCCTGTCTCAAAGCGCCTTTCCTGCGGATAGTACCCTAAAAGTGTTTTTTATTCTAATCAGGTATCCAGCACCATATCCCCCCGCTGCCGGACCTTATGTCTTGCATAAAAGAAGGAAATAACCTGTCCTATCCCTGCCAGGGACCACGTGACGGGATAACAGAGGAAAAGAACCATGACTGTCGGATACATTGCAAATACCGTCCACAGCCAGACGATCCGCATGACACAAGCCCCAAACAACGTGCAGAACATCGGAAGCATGGAATATCCCATTCCGCGTGTCAGTCCAGGGAAAACATTCATAACCCCGCAGCTGAAGTATCCGAGCATCATGACGCGCATTCTGGTCATCCCCATGGCAATAACCTCCGGATCGCTCGTATAAATACTAAGCAGGGGTCTGCCGAAAATCAGGACCAGCGAACCCAGGGACAGCCAGGTTACAGTAATCAACCCGGTACTGATCCTTGCGATTCGGTCTATTCTGGTGTATTTCCGGGCTCCCATATTCTGGCCGGCAAACGTAATTGCCGCATTATAATAGGCATTCATACTGGTGCCCACAAACCCTTCAATATTCCCAGAGGCGGAATTCGCGGCAATCAGGGTGGATCCAAACGAGTTTACCGCTGACTGAATCAGAATATTGGAAATCGAAAACAGAGAACTCTGCAGACCTGCCGGCAGGCCGATCCGGATGATCGACAGCAGTTTTTCCTTATGGATTGCCAGCTTCCGGATATCAAGGGCAATCGCGGTATGACTGTTGATCAGGCATACCAGGATCAGGACGACGGACAGGTACTGGGAAATGACGGTTGCCAGGGCAACACCGGCCACACTCATCCGCAGGGGAACCACAAAAATCAGGTTCAGCACCACATTGACAGAGCCGGTAACAATCAGGTAATACATCGGATGCCGGCTGTCCCCGACCGCACGCAGAACCGCGGCAGCAAAGTTATAGATCATATTGGCGGGAACCCCGATAAAGTATATCAGCATATAGAGTCTTGCCAAATCGATGATATCTTCGGGAGTACCCATCACACGCAGCATGGGGGTGCAGAAAACCATTCCGATAACCGTAACTCCCAAACCCCCGATGATACTCAGCAGGATGGACGTATGTACGGACCGGGAAACCCCGTTCCAGTCCTGCGCCCCGTAATCCTGGGCCACCACAACGCTTGTCCCGACAGACAACCCCATAAATGTATTAATAATCAGGTTGATCAAAGCCCCGGTAGCTCCTACCGCCGCCAGTGCTTCCTTTCCGGAAAACTGGCCGACCACGATCATATCCGCCGCATTAAAAAGAAGCTGCAATAAGTTCATTGCCATAATCGGCAGGGAAAACAGCAGGATCTTCTTAAAGAGCGGTCCCGAACACATATCATCCTGGTGCAGACGCGGCATACCAACGTACCTCAAAATCACAGATTCAACAGGGTACAGTATACCCCTTGAAATTGTTAACTGAATTACGGAAAAAGCGAGAGCGGGAAAAGAGCCCGTTAATTTTCCCGGAAAAACGCCGCAGGTCTTCCTGCGGCGTGGAAATCATCCATCCTTTTCAATGGAGGCTGTCCTCAAAAGTCTGCTCCGTCATATTCCTCATTTCCGGTTCTCTTCCGCAGAACAGCCATCTCAGTCCGTCCGGCAGCGCATATAGGAACACGGCAAGGCTATGACCGGCTTCACTGAAGAAGAGACGATGTTCATACCCTTTGTAATGCAGCGCATAGGCAAAATCCAGACAACCTATCCGCCAGTTCCCGAAGAAATTGTCGATATCATATTTGCCTGCCACCGTAAAAACCCGGAGATTTTTCCTGTCTTCCACGCGCAGTACGGTAGGCCAGATCTTTCCTCCCCGGATATCCGCAAAACTCGGGCTGGCATGATATACCTTTCCAAAAAGATCCGGACGGAACCAGGCTGTAGTGAATGCCGCGATCCCGGAAGAACTCATTCCCAGGACCACATGGTCTTCCGGGTTTGCAGAAATTTTCAGTCCCATTAAGGCCTGCGGAAGCAGTTCTTCCGTGATAAACCGGGCATGCCAGTCACTGGCTGTATCATACTCCAGGCTGCGGTTCACCTTTCCCTCATTGAAACCGGCCATCGGCTGTCCTGGTCCTTTAAGTCCGAAGGAGACAAACAGAACAACCGTTGCGGGAATTTCCCCAGCGGCCATCAGATTGTCAAACAGGGTCAGAACCTGCGGATAGACGGTCTTTTCCCCATCCTTTTTCACAAACATGGGAGCATCATAGAACAGTGCCAGATTGGCCGGCATTTTCCCGTCATAGGATGCCGGAACATAAACCCAGTAGGGATGCGGAACCCCGGGATAAAACGCACTGTCCTCCAGACATTTTTCCGTCAGCGTTCCCTGCGGAACCCCCCGGCTTTCATAGACTTCCGGCAATGGATAGAGTTCTGAATGGATACTCACACTTTCCCGGACATGTGCTTTGTATTCCGTCAGGTCTTCCACTATCGGATGCTCCTCTACTGCATGGAAAAGCCGGTAGGTACTTTCCGGAATCCGGATCGTTACGTATTTCTCCTGCGGCTGTCCGTTCATCCGGGGCAGATCCATTTCTTTTCTTTCCATATATCACAATTTCCTCCGCTTTTCTTTTTTCTATAGTGTTCTTCCTGTGTTATGATAATTATACTATATTCTGAAGAACAGGAACTCACATCCATGCGATATATCAAACAGCTTGCCGTTATCCTGTCTGTAACCTTTCTGGCAGAAGGCCTGCACTATTACATCCCGCTTCCGATCCCAGCCAGCATTTATGGCCTGGTTCTGATGCTGATTGCCCTGATTACCCGGCTGATTCGTCTGGAACACATCAAGGATGTCAGTGCTTTTCTCATTGCAATCATGCCCATCCTGTTCATTACGCCCTGTGTAGGGATTATCGATGTCTGGGACCAGATTAAGGCTTCCCTGCTTCCTTTTTTGATCATCCTGTCCATCTCCAACCTCTGTACCATCGCAGCCACAGGCTGGACTGCCCAGGCATTTGCAAAAAGGAGGGAACAGAAATGAATTTTCTGCATGCTTCCGTCTATTTCACCGTCATGGTTTCCCTGGGCACCTACCTCTTCGGAGTTTTTCTGAGCCGGAAACTGAAGAGTCCCCTGATTAACCCTCTTCTGATCTCCGTTGTCCTGACCATTATTGTCCTGGCCATTACCAAAGTCAGCTTTCAGGAATTCAAGGAGCACACCCAGGTGTTCAGTTTTTTTCTGACCCCGGCAACCATTTGTCTGGCAGTCCCCCTGTATGAACAGCTCACCCTGCTGAAAAAACAGTGGCAGGCTGTATTCTTCGGGATTCTGGCTGGTGTAATTGTCAGCGTTGGATCCATTTTCCTTTTGTCCAAGGTCTTCTCCCTGGATCCGGCTGCCTTTGCTTCCCTCCTTCCCAAGTCCGTTACCAATGCCATTGCCATGGATCTTTCGGCAGAGATGGGAGGTTATCCTTCCGTAACGGCTTCCGCCGTGATGTTCACCGGTATGATGGGCAACATATTCGGGCCGCTTCTTTGCAAACTGTTCCGGATTGTCCATCCGGTCGCTGTCGGTGTGAGTATGGGCACCTGCTCCCATGCCATCGGGACAGCCCGGGCCATGGAACTCGGTGACATCGAAGGCGCTATGAGCAGCCTTTCCATCGCAGTAGCCGGGCTCATTACCGTTGTGTTCGCCAGCTTCGCCGTGAGCCTCTATTAGGCACTATTTACATCCCGATATACCGGGATCTCCAGTCGGAACAGAACCTTGTTTGTAACACAGCCCCATGGAAAACCCATGGGGCTGTATTCTATCGTTTGATGTCTAGATCAGCGGAGCCTTTTTTCTTTTGGGCTCCGGGAGTTCGGGTTCCATCTGCTCCAACAGTTTCCGTAGAAAATCTCTGTCCTCCAGACGGTCCACCAGGATCATTTCCGCCGCTCCCTCGTATGGGCGCTCCCTCTGTGCATCCGGCATCATCCGGATAGCTGCAGGAACCGGTTTGACCAGGAATCGGTCATCGTAGATCCCACCGATCACTTTTCCGTGACAGTAAAGAATAAATTCCCCCATCATGGAACGCCACGCGATTCCATCCACTGCAGAAAGCTGTTCCAGTATAAAATCAAGATATTCCCTGCCGGATGCCATTTTCCGTCCTGCTCCTTCTTCTGGTCAGATTTCGCACAGCAGACTGTACTTGTCCGGATGCCTGTATTTATCCCCCATAACATCCCGTTTCCGGTGTTCCCGCAACTGGTCCAGATCCAGATCCGCCAGATATACTCCATCGCAGGCCGGTGCTTCGAACACACACATATCCCGAACCCCGGGTTCCTCCGGCAGCCACGGAACTCCATCAAACAGGGTAGAATGCCCGTTGCAGTCCGGCTGTCCTTCCGGATAATTGCAGGTGGCAATCGCTACCATATTCTCATAAGCCCTGGTCCGCAAGGCAGACAGGCGGTTGATTTCCATCGGGCACGCATTCGGCGCCAGAATCAGTTCGGCGCCTTTTTTCATCAGGATCCGCGCGCTTTCCGGGAACTCCCTGTCAAAACAGATCATGGCACCTATCCTGATCTTGCCCCTGCCCAGGTCCAGATCCGTCGTATAAAAATCACTTCCGCTGTCCAGGACAGCTTCATCTGCAAAAGCACATGTGTGGATTTTCGAGTAATGCAGCATCTCCCGTCCGGTTCTGTCGAACAGGATCACGGAATTCAGTGGGTTGGGGGTATGGGTTTCCAGAAAAGTAATTCCGATTGCCATTTTGAGTTCCGATGCCAACCGGCTGAAGAAAGCGACAAAGGCACTGTCCTTTTCAACGGACAGATCCCGCAGCGTTTCCGGGTCCTGCGGCAGCCTGTACCCGTCACTCCACATTTCCGGAAACAGTGTTATATCTGCGCCTTTCTCCCTTGCCTCCCTGCAGGCCTTCTTTCCTATCTCCATCTGCTCTTCCAGGGTATTTCCCGGACATTTCTGTACGAATGCAATCCTTACCTGCATTTGTTGTCTCTCCTTCTGTACGATGGAACCGAACCTAATTCAGCTCTGCGCGCAGGAAGCGGACCGATGTTTCAATATCCTCCAGCATAAATGCCGGGTCTGCGCCGAACAGTTCCGCGATTACATTGCCAGGATAATCTCGCTGTTCCAGACGTTGCAGGATTTCCCGGATCCGGATATCTCCGCTTCCCACCGGGCAGACATACGCATTTTTGTGATCTGCACACAGAAGGGGTTTGTTCCCGGGATGGCACGGCTGTTTGGTCCTGTCTTTCAAATGAACGGTTACAATCCTGCCCTTGAACAGTTCGAAGGCTTCCAGTTCATCCTCGTGAAAAATCGTAAAGTTCCCGGTATCGAAAGCACATCCCATCTCTGGAACTGCATCCATGAAATACTTTAGGCCGGCAATACAGTTATACGGGGCCAGGAATCCGTCATAATCCTCCATCAGGACCGGAATCCCTTCCTGTTTTCTGAATTCTACCGCCTTGCGCATCCCATCGCACATGGCTTCCAGATCCCGGATGGTATTCCCACCCGTCAGGAATCCGGGGACCAGGAGGATATTCCCCGCTCCCGCTTCCACCGCCAGACGGATCAATGTACGGTACTCCTCCGTATCTGGATTTTCCGGAAACCGGACAGGGCAGTGGAAACCTTCTATCCCCAGATCCAGGTCTTTAAGAATCGGCTGTAACTCTTTCCTGTCCCGGATCCAGGATTCTCCGGAGATACAGATTTTTTCCAGGCCTGCCTCCCGAAACCGGACAAGCACCTGCGCCATGGAAACTCCGTCGTGTCTGGCCCCTTCTGTCATGTTCTCATAAAAAGCAGCGATTTTCATAGAAAGCTCCTTCCATCCCGTCGGCAGTCATATTCTTCCCCGGCATTACTCCCGGTTTCGGAATACCAGCACGGTCTCTTCCGGGTTCAGATGATATGTTTCCGGATGATATGGTTTTGCCACGAGATTCCACAGCTGTTTCCCCGCGACATTTTTTTCATTGTATTTGATTTCCCAGAGTCCACGATGGGCTGCCAGGATCATCCGCGCAGCCTCCAGCGCAAGATGTTTTCTGCGGAATGCCGGAAAAATCGTAAATTCCGCCATCGTATAGTCCGGATCCAGATTCAGGTTGGAATAAGGACACAGCATGGCAAATCCGACAAGAGTCTCCTCATCGTAAAGAAAATAGGCAGTCCTTCGGGGATCCGTGAAATACTCGTCAAAATGTCCGTATCCATAATTTCCGTTCTGATCCATCGGATCGTCATAGAAATTTGTCATCTCATACAGGTATTTCTGGTTAATGTTCCAAAGCAGTTCCCGATCTTCTTTTCCAACCTTACGCAGACTGATCATCCGCCCTCCTGTTCCCGGACGGCCATCTGAACCCCGAGATGTCTAAACATGTTCCCCGATTATTTTTTCCATCCAGATCATGTTGTACCAGCGTCCGAATTTATACCCGCATTTGTGAAAGGTCCCAACTTTTGTGTAGCCCATGTGTTGATGGAACTGCTCGCTGTTCCGAGTCAGATACTCATCTTCCTCAACAGGATCCCCGATACAGGCATAAAGGTTCAGAATTCCCTGTTCTTTCAGTGCCGCTTCCAGTTTTTCATACAGTACTCTGCCGTATCCTTTTCCCTTGAAAGCGGCATCCAGGTAGATCGTTACCTCACAGGAATGGTTGTATGCCGCCCGTCCGACGAACGCCCGTGCATAGGCATATCCCCGGATCATGCCATTCTCTTCCAAGACCAGGTAGGGATACTTTTCCCGGATCCGCCGGATCCTGTCCCGGAAATTTTCCAAAGTCGGGATGTCATACTCGAAGGTAATCGCCGTGTTTTCGACATAGAAAGCATATATTTCCAGAAGGCGCTCTGTATCCTCTTCCCTAGCTTCCCGTATTTTCCACACAGTTCTCCCTCCCGCACACCGGCTCATTATTTCCGCGTTCCCGTTCCTTTTTTACTGTTTCCAGGGTCACTGCTCTTTACGGATAAAACGATCTCCATCCTGGACGGATACGGACGGGAAGGAATCGGATTTCCCCGAAAGATAGATCAGTTCTCCCGGCTGCACCCGGAAGGAAAACTCCAGGTCATACCCTCCCGTCTCCTTCATCGTCAGGATTCCGTCCCGCACGGACCAGTTCCCCATTCCGATATAGCTGCTGAGAAACCCTGTATAGTATTCATAAGTCCCATCTTTCTTCAGGGTGATCGTAAAATCGCCGCCGAATCCTTCTTTCTCCCACACAAAAGTACTGCCCCCCAGTGCGTCCGTGGGGTTGTTCCGGGAACCTGCGGGATTACAGGCCATCAGTCCTGTAACCAGAGTCAGCAAAAGCAGCAGGATGACTGTTTTCTTCATACGTTTTCCTTCTTTCTGCCCCTGGGGCAGATCCCTATTTCCGGATCCTGAAAAAATAGTGCTCGGCATCCTCCCCGGTCTGACAGGCCCCGTTTTTTTGCATCACCCTTTGGGAAGCAATATTATCCTTGTTTACCCGCAGATATATTTCCTCTTCCGGAACGATCTGCCTGGCAAACTGCAGCGTCAGCATGAGTCCGATTGTCCCGTATCCTTTTCCCCGGGCATCCCTGCGGATGCTGTACCCGATATGTCCGGCTCCGTTCCGAAGCGCTTCCGTCAGATAATGACGGATTCTGAACTCTCCGACCAATATCCCTTCATCCCACAGATAATAGAAGGTCTCCGGGACAAACCAGTCCGGCATGTTTACCGGATGTTCATAGGAAATCAGGGTGGGCAGGACGGTATCCCGGTACTCCTGAAAGGAAACCCCGTGATACGGGTTCGTCAGCCCGTTTTCATCCGCCGGCAGGGCTGTGGTATACTCCCACTGTGCCTGGGCATCTTCCTTATTGATCTTCCGAAGTTCCATCTTTCGCCCCCGGGATTTTCTTCTTTCTGCTTGTTTTCCGAGTATTCCTAATCACTGAAGTTGGGATCCAGGTTGATGGAAATGCTCTTTCCAGGCAGGATATCCCCTACTTCCTGTGTAATTGTTCTGATGAATTCTGCGCGGTCCTTTACGGTGAAATCAATCGTTATATCGAAGGATGCCTCGTCTTCCCCGATGAAAATCCCATGCACACCCAGCGCGCCGTCATGCTTCAGGACAACCTCCCGGATCCGGTCATACACATCCTGCTGGGACTGGTTGACCGCATAGATCCCGACCGTTACAAAGATATTGAACTCCTTGAGGACCGCACTCTGGATTTTGCGGGTCAATTGATGAATCTCCTCCGCCGTGGATTCACCTGCCACTTCCACGTGCAGAGATCCGATTGCGGAATTCGGCCCATAGTTATGGAGGATCAGGTCATATACCCCGAGGACCCCGTCAATGCCTCGCACCGTATCCTTGATGGCTTTGGTAACCTCACTGTCCGGGCGGTTCCCGACGATATCACTGACGGATTCCATCAGCATTTCAATTCCCGCCTTGATGATAAAGATGGCAATCACAGCCCCGATGTACCCATCCAGGGAAACATGGAATATAAACAGAAGCAATGCGCCAAGGAGTGTGGACGCGGAGATGATGGCGTCAAAACTGGCATCGGATCCGGAGGCAACCAGCGCATCTGAATTGTACTTTTTCCCTCTGGCTTTCACAAACCTCCCCAGGACCAGTTTTACGACAACCGCAACCGCGATGATCACGATACTCCAGATGGAAAAATCCGGTGCTTCCGGGGAAATAATCTTCTTCACAGATTCAATCAGAGAAGTCACGCCGGCTACAATGATTACAATAGCGATCAGGATCGCGCTGAAGTATTCCCATCTCCCATGTCCGAAAGGATGGTCGTTATCCGGTTTCCGACGGGCGATTTTCACTCCAATGATCGTAATTACGGAAGAAATGGCATCAGTCAGGTTATTTACGGCATCCAGCGTCACGGCAATCGAACCGGACAGCAGTCCGATCATCGCCTTAAATGCTGCCAGAAAAACGTTAGCGATAATCCCGATAATGCTTGTCTGCGTTATTTTTCTTTCCCTTACAACTGTATCCATAGTTCTCCTCCTGCCCCTTTTGAAAAGAGTATATTTTATTCTAACACAGATAAACCTGTAGATGAACCATACCCCTGCAAAGGATCGCTGCTTCCCGCAGCCTTTAGCAATTCCCCATTCCTTGTTTCATATTATGAACCGGCAGATCCATTCTCGCAAACCACGGATTTCCATGATACAATGTTAATAGAAAAGCTTTACAGAGGAGACTGCTTATGAACAAGAGAGAACGCGTCATTGCTGCATTCCAGGGCAAGGAAGTTGACCATGTCCCGGTCTGCATGTGGAAACATGTCCCCCATGAATTCTGGGCGGATGACAATCAGTTCGTTCAGTGCCAGTTGGATTCCTACAAGAATACCGACGTGGATTTTATGAAACTGTCCGGTGACAAGTATTTCGGATGGCCTTCTCCCGTCCTGGATGGGATCGCCAAAGCAGAAGACCTTTTCAAATTCGAACGGCTGGGTCCGAACCATCCCTTCATCCGCGGACAAATTGAACGTACCAAGAAAATCATTGATGGATTGAACGGGGAATGCGTCGCCCTTTATCTGGTATTCGTTCCCCTGTCCTGTCTGCGTCTGCAGATCGGCTATCCCATGATGATGAAACTGATCCGTGAAAATCCGGAAGCCATGAAATTTGCCTGCAGTGTCATTGCGGAAGATCTCAAGGACCTCGTACGCGGTATTATTCAGGAAGCCGGCGCCGATGGCATCTTCTACAGTGTACAGAACGGTGAAGTTGACCGCTTTACGTATGAGGAATACCGTGATTGGGTTACTCCCAGCGATAAGATCGTACTGGATTATGCCAACAGCATCAGTTCCATGAACGCGATTCATCTGTGTGCCTGGGAAGAAGTCCAGAACCGTCTTTGCATTTGGGAAGACTATAAAGCTCCGGTTGTCAGCTGGTCCCGCTTCATTGACCTGAAGGACATCCAGGAAGCCAAGAAGAAGTTCGGCTGCACCGTATGGGGCGGCTTTGACAACCGTCCCGGCACCTTCCTGTATACAGCTTCCCGGGAAGAAATCGAACAGGAAGTCCGTTCCCTGATCGAACAGGGCGGCAAAACCGGTTATATCCTCGGTTCCGACTGCAGTATCCATGGGGAACTGCCCGAAGAAAGGATCCGTTGGGTTGTGGAAGCTGCCCGAAAAGTATAACCTCTGGAAAACGGATCCAATCATTTCCATAACAGGAGGACAATCAAATGCCGTATCTGAATGTACATATCGGAAAACCGATAACGGAAGAAAAGAAAAATGAGCTGATGCTTGCCATTGCAGGCCATATGCCGATCATCCCCGGCAAAACCATCGACAACACCATGATCGAGATCAGCGCCGGCAGGGATATGTATATGGGCGGAGAGAAAAAGCCCCTGATCTTCGTAGACATGCGGATTCTTGGGACAGCTCCCCTGGAGTGCAAGGATGCTTTTGTAAAAGCCCTTGCGGGAGAGTTTGAAAAAATCCTGGATATTCCCGGCAGGAATCTGTATTTCAACATCATTGATATGCCTGCATGGGGATCCGGGAACGGAGTTCATGCTGCAAGATAATATGCCTGCAGCATAAAAAGCGATGTGTGCTGCAGGATATACCGGTTTTTTCGCAGAGGACACCTCTCTCAAGAGAGATGTCCTCTTTTTTCATCCCACGGTACCTGAAGATCGGGGATTGATTGGGGGATTCTAACAGAGATATAATAAATATACGGGATACCCTCATGTCTCTGATCCGGATGGGCAAATCCGTCCGTTTCTTTATATCGGTAATCCCGGAACACTATCCATTATGTCCCTTTAATGTGCATGCAGAACATCATTCGACAGAAGGAGGATGACGTCATTTCTGCTGAGACGAATTCCGGAAAACATGTACCGGACCTGCAGCAAATGACGCTCAAAAGCTATGAAAACCGATGTAATTGCAATTTCCAGTGACGGAAACAATATGGAATCCGTGCTTACCCA
>JAFPSR010000074.1 GCA_017413675.1 Clostridia bacterium
ATTTTACCGTTTCCCTTTCTCCTCATGTGAGAAGCTCCCTTTCCACGCAGAAAGTCATGCTTCTTGTACTGCTGGCGCTCCTGCCCGCCTGTGTGATGGGGGTTGTGTATTTCGGGTTCTATGCGCTGCTGCTGATGGTTCTTTCCGTCGCAAGCGCCGTTGGTGCCGAATACGTTACCTGCCGGATCATGAAGCGGGAGAATCCCATTAAGGATTGCTCGGCGGCCGTTACTGGCCTTCTGATCGCCCTGAGCCTTCCTCCGAAGGCACCCTGGTGGCTTCCGGTGATCGGCAGTGTGTTTGCCATCGTTATCGTCAAACAGCTGTTCGGCGGACTCGGCAGCAACTTTGTCAACCCCGCCCTGGCAGCCCGCGCCTTCCTGATGGCTTCCTGGCCGGTACACATGACCAGCTTTATCACCCCCTTTGACGCTGTTGCGAGTGCCACCCCCCTGAGCGGTACATTGGAAGTGAAGACCATGGACCTGCTGCTGGGGAACATTCCCGGCACGGTCGGCGAAATCTGCAAGATCGCGGTATTGGCCGGCGGATTGTTCCTGCTCTTCAGCCGGGTAATCACCTGGCATATTCCGGTCAGCTTCCTCGGATCCCTGGCCCTGTTTACCGTCATTGCTGGCGGGAATCCGTTGACAGCCCTGCTGTCCGGCGGCGTGCTCTTTGTTGCGTTCTTCATGGCAACCGATTATGTGACTTCCCCCGTCACTCCGCTCGGCCGGATCATCTTCGGGTTCGGCTGCGGCCTGATCACGTTTGCCATCCGCACCTGGGGTGCTTACCCGGACGGGATTACCTATGCGGTCCTGTTCATGAACGTGGCTTCTCCGCTGATCGAACGCTTTACCAAACCCAAGATTTACGGGGAGGTGAAGAAAAATGCGTAATATAGCCAATCTTGCGCTCCGTCTCTTCGCTTTCATGGTTGCTGCCGGTCTTTGCCTCGGTCTTACAGACCTTGTCACAAGGAACAAGATCGAAGAGCAGGTCCAGATCAAGGCAGAAGAAGCCCGCCGTTCCGTCCTGGACGGGGAATATGAGGAAATGGCCCTGGCTGACGGTGCGGACGAATCCATCAAAGCTGTTTACAAGGCTTCCAAGGGTTCCGATCTTGCCGGTTATGTGTTCGAACTGGTTGGAACCGGGTTCGGCGGGGATATCTCCGTTACCGTAGGCATCGACAAGGACGGTGCAATTACCGGGGTCCGCATCGGGTCCCACAGTGAAACAGCCGGTCTGGGTGCCAAAGCTACGGAAGAAAGTTTCTACGGGCAGTACGACGGCAAAAATGCCGAGGAGCTGGTGGTGGTAAAGCGGGATATCCAGTCTCCGGAAGAGGTAAAAGCCATTACCGCGGCTACGATCACTTCCAAAGGTGTTACCGCTACTGTCAACCAGGCACTAGCCTATTTCCATAAGAATCTGGCATAAAGGAGGATGGGGAATATGAGCAACTTATTCAAAACCTTTAAGAACGGCATATTCAATGAAAACCCCACCTTCCGTCTGGTGCTGGGTATGTGTCCGACACTGGCCGTTACAACATCTGTAAGCAACGGTATCGGCATGGGACTTTCCACAACTGCGGTTCTGGTCTGTTCCAACATCGTAATCTCCCTGATCCGGAAAATGGTCCCGGAAAAAATCCGGATTCCCGCCTTCATCGTGGTTATCGCAACGTTCGTTACCATGGTCGACCTGTTCATGAAGGCCTTCCTGCCCTCCCTGAGTGAATCTTTGGGACTGTATATCCCCCTGATCGTTGTCAACTGCATTATCTTTGCCCGAGCCGAGTCCTTCGCCTCGAAGAACACCCCCGGCCTGGCCGCCGCAGACGGCCTGGGCATGGGGCTCGGGTTTACGCTGGCCCTCATCCTGCTTTCGTCTGTACGCGAACTGATCGGTGCCGGAAGTCTTCTGGGATATCCTGTCCTGGGTGCCGCTTACCAGCCCGCTCTTCTGTTCGTACTGGCTCCCGGCGGCTTCCTGACGCTGGGCATGCTGTTGGGCATTGTCAATAAAATCGGGGAACTTCGTCAGAATAAGGAGGGCGCTAAAGAATGAGATACTTCATCATTATTCTTTCTTCCATTCTGGTCAATAACTTCATTATGGTGAAGTTCCTGGGGATCTGCCCGTTCCTGGGTGTTTCCAAACAGGTTTCCACCGCGACCGGCATGGGACTGGCCGTCACCTTTGTTATGGCGCTGGCCTCCCTGATCACCTATTTCGTACAGCATTACCTGCTGGAGCCTCTGGATATGGTTTATCTGCAGACCATTGCCTTTATCCTGGTCATTGCGGTCCTGGTACAGCTGGTTGAGATGATTATCAACAAAGTCAGTCCTTCCCTGTATAAGGCATTGGGTGTATATCTGCCCCTGATTACCACCAACTGCGCGGTTCTGGGTGTTACGATGCTGAATGTGACCAGCAAGTACAACCTGCTGGAATCCGTCGTCAACGGTGTCGGCAGCGCCCTGGGCTTCATGCTCGCTATTGTCCTGTTCGCCGGTGTCCGGGAAAAGCTCGCCTATGCGAAGATCCCGAAATGCCTGCAGGGTTTCCCGTCCACTCTGATTGCAGCGGGTCTCATGTCCCTTGCATTCCTTGGATTCAGCGGTTTGATTTAGGAGGAATACAGTATGTCCTATGTATTGATCCCCGTGATTATGCTGGGCGCCATGGCGCTGATTTTCGGTGCCGGACTCGCTTATGCTGGTCAGAAACTAGCTGTTGAAGTGGATGAAAGAATTCCCAAGGTCCGTGAATGCCTGCCCGGTGCCAACTGCGGCGCATGCGGCTTTCCCGGCTGTGACGGTCTGGCGGCCGCCATTGTGGAAGGGAAGGCCGAGATCAATACCTGTCCCGTAGGCGGGGCGGCTGCAGCGGCAAAAATTGCTGCAATCATGGGAGTGGAAGACAGCAGTGACAGTGATGTCAAAATGGTTGCCACCATTATATGCCAGGGCTCCAGCGACCACTGCAAAACCCGTTTTACCTATGACGGACCCGCAGACTGCCGCGCTGCCGTACTGGCTTCCGGCGGGGATAAATCCTGCCGTTATGCCTGCCTGGGCCTGGGTTCCTGTGCTGCAGTATGCCCGTTCGGGGCCATTACAGTGGAGAATGGACTTGCCCATATTGATAAGGAAAAATGCCAGGGATGCAAGAAGTGCATCGCGGTCTGTCCCAAGAACGTCATCCGTATGGAGCCGGCGGAACTGCCTGTGCTTCTGAAGTGCCGCAGCGCCGAAAAAGGCAAGGCTGTCCATGACAACTGCCTGGCCGGCTGTATCGCCTGCGGAAAATGCTTCCGCAACTGCAAGTTCGGTGCCATCACGATGGAAAACAACCTGCCCGTGATCGACCGCAGCAAATGTGTCGGCTGTATGGAATGCGCCGCTAATTGCCCGACCGGCGCAATCTGGGGCAACTTTGAAAACCGGATGATCGCCGATATCGATGAGGATAAGTGCATCGGATGTACACTGTGTACACGCCAGTGCAAGTACGAAGCCATCATCGGACAAGTCAAGGAAAAGCATCATGTGGATCATACGAAATGTACCGGCTGCGGCCAGTGCATTTCCCGCTGCCGTCCGCAGGCCATCCACCTGCGTCCCCGTACCGAGGAAGAAAAGACCAAGCGGAAATAATTTCATCTCTGATTACACCTTCCGTTTTCACGAACGGAAGGTTTTTTTCTATGCAACTGCAACCGGGTCCCATTGGAAAAGAGTTCCCCTGACCAGGGAATTATGGTATACTGTATAAGTTAAAATGTGTCTTTCTGTGGATTGGAAAGGAAAAAGAATGGCTGACCTGATTCTTGCCTCTGCATCCCCGCGCAGACAGGAGCTGATCCGTACCTTCGGGATCCCGTATCAGATTCTTCCTGTCGATGCGGATGAAACCACCTCCTGCCCGATTGCAGAACGGGTGGTTGCACTTGCCAGGAGAAAAGCAATGCGTGCTTCCGCCATTCTGAAAGACCCGCTGCTTTGTACCGAAGCAGAACTGAAGTACCGGAATTCCATCCGTCTTGCGGATGAAAAAGTATGTATTCTGGGAGTAGATACCCTGGTCGGGCGTGGGGAAGATATCCTGGGGAAACCCGCAGACCTAGCACAAGCCCGGGAAATGCTCCGTCTTTTGCAGGACAGCTGGCATGAAGTCCTTTCTGGGATCTGTCTTACGGAAATGCATTCCGGAGAAACCTTCACACACTGTGAAATCACACGCGTACATTTTACCCCGATGACAGACCGGGACATCGATTACTATTTTTCCCTGGACAATCCATTGGATAAGGCAGGTGCCTACGGCATCCAGTCCGGAGCCGGCCTGTTTATCGACAGGATAGAGGGATGTTACTACAATGTTGTCGGGTTCCCGCTTTCCGCGGTCCGCTCGATGCTGTCCCGTTATTTCGTGTTCTAGTTTCATATTGCAGGCGCTTTGCGCCATACGGAGAGATTGGATATGTTTGGTTTTAAACAGAATTATCTGGGGATTGACCTGGGCACTTCCTACTGCAGGATCTACGTAAATGAAAAAGGCATTGTCCTGCGTGAGCCTTCCATGCTTTGCGTACAGGCGGAAGACATGCGCCAGGTGCTTGCCATGGGGGAAGAAGCCAAGGTCATGCTGGGGCGCACCCCGGGATCTGTCGTTGCCCTTCGTCCGATGATCGACGGTGTCATTGCGGACAGCGATGTTGCCGAAGTCATGCTGAACTATTTCATCGGCCGGGCGCTGCAGCACCGGAAATCCCTGATCCCGCCCCGTGCGGTGATCGGCGTGCCCAGTGCGATTACCCTGGTGGAAAGAAGGGCCGTCGAAGATGCCCTGCGCAATACCGGGCTGCGGCAGATCTATATCGTGGAAATCCCGGTCGCTTCCGCGATCGGAGCCGGGCTGGACATTGCCAAGCCGGAAGGCAGCCTGATTGCAGATATCGGGGGCGGCACCACAGAAATCGCCGTGATCTCCATGGGCGGTACGGTAGTAACCAAATCCTTCCGGGTCGCCGGGAACAAAATGGATGAGGCCATCATTTCCTTCATTAAGCGCGAATACAACCTGCTGATCGGGGAAAAGACAGCGGAGGCCGTCAAAATCGATATCGGGTCCGCTGTCCCGCACGGGACCGGGGAAACCTCCGTGGTCCGCGGCCGTGATCTGGTCACGGGACTTCCGCAGATCATCGAAATCAACAATGACGATATCTATGAAGCCCTGCAGGACCCGATCAACCAGATTATCAGCGCAATCTGTGACTGTCTGGAAAATACGCCGCCCGAACTGGCCGGGGATATCATGCGCAAGGGAATCTACCTTTGCGGCGGAAGTTCCCAGTTGCACGGACTGGATACCCGGATTTCCCGGGAAACCGGCATGCCGGTGCATGTAGCCGAAAACCCGACCGACTGTCTGGCCCTGGGATGCGGAAAACTGAGTGAAGATCCTGTGCTTCTGCACATGGTTCTGGATAAATTTGAGGAGCGGTAATGCCGATGCGCAGAAATCGTCTGGTTCTGAAAGGGGAAGGTCCTGCCCGTCTGAATATCCGCTTTATTGCCATCATACTGGCTGCTGCCATCATCCTTTCCACGGTCACGCTGAATCTGCTGGGGATCATCCATCTGAATTTCCTGGGAAAGGCATTCGGGGCAGTGGTGACTCCGATTCAGAGTGCGTTTACGTCGGTAGCGGACAAGGTAAAAAGCCGTCTGGACAGGATGGCATTCCAGAGAGAGCTGGAGAAGGAATATGCCAACCTCTCCGCACTCTATGATGAGCAGAAAACGGAGCTGGTACGCCAGAAGGAACTGGAGAACCAGGTCAAACGGCTGACCAAACTGCTGGGATACCAACAAACCCTGACGGAATTTAAAACCGTATATGCAAGTGTCATTGCCATGGATCCCGGCAACGCCTTTGCCACCTTCACCATCGACAGGGGCAGCCGGCACGGTGTTAAGCTGAATGATACCGTTATTACCCCGGACGGGCTTGTCGGCCGGATTTATGAGGTAAGCGAGTTCCACTCCGTCGTGGTTTCCATCATCGATTCCCGCAGCAGTGTCGGCGGAATTTGTGAAAGGACACGGGATGTCGGCATGGTGCACGGGAACCTGAACATGGATCAGACCGGTGACCAGCTGCGGATGCTGTATCTGCCTGCCGATATCGATCTTTCCACCGGGGATCGTGTTGTGTCCTCCGGCCTGGAGAAAATATTTCCCAAGGGAATCCTGATCGGGACCGTACAGTCGGTTTCCCGGGACGGGGAATATGTAACTTTGACCCCTGCCGTTGATTTCCGGCATCTGGAAGAAGTTCTGGTCATCACCAATTACCAGAACGCTTTCAACATGAAATCAAATGACGGCAAATAATGTTTCCAACTATCAGGAGGAGCCATGAAGTGGATTGACAGAGCATTGACCCTGCTGATCGGGATTTTCCTGCACGCTGCCCTGGCGTACAAATGGCAGATCCTCGGTGTCAGTCCGGATGTCTTTGCCGCTTTTCTGGTATGCCTCGCCTTTATGGACGGACCGGGCGGCGGCGCCCTGGTCGGTGCATTAGGCGGATTGTACCTGGATGTAATCTTCCTGTATCCCGGATACTATACCATCGCATATCTGGCACTGGGAGCGCTGGCCGGTATCTTCGCAGAGCGTTCCCATCTTTCCAAATGGATTATGTCCGGACTGCTTCTGTTTGTCTTCACCGTAGTTAAGCAGTTCCTGACCTTCTTTATTGTTTTCCTGATGGGCGGAAGCATCGGCATTCTGGGCAGCGTCGGGGAAATCCTGACCTGTGCGGTATATACGACCCTTCTGTTCTATGTAATCTTCGTACTGTCCTTCCTGTTCCACCGGATCCCGTTGATCCGCCGCTGGAGCAGGACCAAGGATGACTGGGAGTTTTCATGAGTGTAGATCTGAAGCCGAAGAGACCTTACTGGGTGATGGCACTTGCTTTTGTCCTGTGCTTCGCCCTTTTGGCTGTGCAGCTCGGCAACCTGCAGTTGATGCAGGGGGATGCTTTTGCCAAGGAAAGTGAAAACCGGCGTCTTCGTACCTTCTCTGTCAGCGGGGCGAGAGGATCCATCACGGATGTAAACGGGGTTGTCCTGGCCTATGACGAGAGAAGTTATCTGGTTCAGTTCTATCGGGACAGCCGCCATAATAAAAAATCCGAC
>JAFPSR010000075.1 GCA_017413675.1 Clostridia bacterium
CGGGCTGCTGCCACGAGGCCGGTTGCCACGTTGCCGCCGCCCTGGAAAGTCATCACTTCGGAACGTGACCCCTTGTTATGGGTCGGCAGCTTTTCCACCGTTACCGCACAGTCCACACAGCAGTCACTCATTCCAACAATATCGTACTTCTTTTCTTGCATATACCTTTCTCCCCGATTCCGTCCGGGCACGTTTCCGGCCGCACAAAACCGTATTTTATAGGATATTCTGTCGATTCAGTTATATTATACATCATTTTTCGGCAGAATGTTCCTTTTTCTGGTTTTCCCGTTTTCCGGGAAGAGGTGTTTCACTATTTGGAAGGCAGGATTTCCAGCCAGTATCCGTCCGGATCCTCTATGAAATAGATTCCCATGGATTCATTGACGAAACATACACAGCCCATCTTCTGGTGTTTCGCAAACGCTTCCTCATAATCATCTGTTTCAAAAGCCAGATGGATTTCATTTTCCCCCAGTTCATACGGGGTATCTTTATGATCGGTAAGGTAAGTCAGTTCAAGACGCCAGTCCCCAATCCCGTCACCGAGATAAACAATGGTAAAGCTGCCGTCCGACGCTTTTGTCCAGCGCACTGGTTCAAGCCCCAGGGCTTCTTTATAGAAGGCCAGGCTCTTGTCCAGGTCACGCACGTTCAGATTGTTGTGCACCATTTTGAATTTCATTATCGCTTCTCCTCTCCTGTCCTAAATCTTATTGGCAAGGCCAAACGGCCGTCTCCATACTTTTTGTCAGCGTAATCACCGGTACACAGTCCTGCAGTTCTTTTGCATAACCGGCTGCAAGTTTCTCCATCCCCAGGAAATGCATCGGGATTAGGACTTCAGGATGCTTTTTTCGGACAAAAATCCTTGCGCCCTCCCCGCAGTCCGGTCCCAGACGGGGATCCACCGGGAAAAAACAGGCCTGAATCGGAGTCGGATCCTGCAGCATGGGCTCCAGTTCCCTGTAAAAGAGTGCCTCCATCTCGGCTATCTCCTGCGGCGTGCTTTCTTCTTTCCAGTGCCAGTAGTTGAAATCGCCGGCATGGAAAATGGTTTCCCCGTCCGCATCCACCAGGAACGATACTCCCAAGTCCGTGGACCCGAACACGTGCACCCTGCAGCCATCCGTTTCGATTTCTTCCCCGGGGGAAACATGCACCGTCCTGTCATCACCGCCGCGAATGTCGGAGGACAGGACCGCCTTTGTATGCGGGAACCCGAATATTCTGCGGGAATAATGATCTGAGTGACTGTGGGAAACAAAAAACACAGCTTCCCTGCCATGGAGCGCTTTTTCCAGGTCTCCCTGCACATAGTCGAACACCAGACAGTGTTTCTCTGTTTCCACCAGGAAACCGGAATGACCAAGATAAGTAATTTTCACGTTGTTTCCTCCGTATGGCTGTATTGTCGCGGAAAATGAATCCGCACTGTTCCGGACTTGTTTTTTTATTATGTCCCCATCCCATCCTAGCATCGGATTTCCTCAGCTGTCAACTTGTATCCCTTCCTCTATATATGCTATACTTTTATGAGATACTATACCAGTTACTGCGGAAAAGGAAGTAATGCCATGCTGTTCGTCCATGCCGCCGACCTGCATTTGGGTTGTGCTGAACCTGCCGTTTCCCGGCAGGCACGCCGCCATGCTTTCGAAGCGCTGATCCAGCTGTGTCTTCGGAAGAACCCGGATGCCCTGCTGCTGGCCGGGGATATCTTTGATTCCCCGCACCCTGCCAGGGAAGAGGCGGATTATTTTTTTGCGCAGGTCCAGCGCCTGCCAAACCCGGTCGTTATCGTTGCCGGCAACCATGATCCCCATTTGCCCGGCAGCATCTGGGATGATCCGCGGGTAGACAGCGGCAATCTGGTCCTGCTGAGCAAGGACGGCGAATATGTCGAGTTTGACGGGTTCCGTGTATACGGCGCTTCCTTCAGCACACATGTATGTACGGACAGTCTCCTGCATCCCCTGCATGCTGTTCGCTGGGACGGCATTAACCTCCTGCTTCTGCATGGGGATACGTCTTCCGCTTCCTCCCTGAGCAACCCGATTCCCGTACCGGCCCTGGCTCTGGATCCTTATGCTTACATTGCCCTGGGGCATATCCATAAACCCATGGAACCCCGTCTGGCCGGAGAAAATGTCTGGTCCTATGCCGGAACAATCGCCGGTCATGGTTTCGATGAAGCCGGACAGCACGGCTGTATCCTGGCGGAATGTGTCCCCGGACGTCCTGCGCAGGCACATTTCTTCCCTCTGACGGAATCCTGGTTTGAAACCGTGGAAATCAATGTCAACGGGCTTTCTTCCGCAGACGAAATCCGGGACTGCATCCTGCAGCATCTGTTCGAACAGTATCCGGAAACCCTTTCCAGCATGTTTATCCGGGTCCGGCTGACCGGCCGTGTCCCCTCCTCTGTCCAGGAAAACATCTCTTCCCTGGAGGAAAAACTCCGGGAAACCTGTGCCCTGTTTGAAATCGAGGACAAAACCCGCCCTCTCTTTAACCTGGATGCCCTTCGGAGGGAAAGGACACTGCGCGGAGCCTTTATCCGGGAAATGGAGAAAGAGGATCCTTTGGACGAACAGGCCCTCCTTCTCGGCCTGGAAGC
>JAFPSR010000076.1 GCA_017413675.1 Clostridia bacterium
AGACGGTTTCCGGTACATAGATAACCTTGTCGGCCAGCCGGTCGATCTGCTCATCCCCTTCGTTCGCCAGGGCCAGGACATAGGCGCCGCGTGCCTTGACTTCCTTGATATTGCTGTACAGCTTCTCGGCAAGGGATTTCTGGGTGGCCAGAGCGACCACGGGCGTTCCTTCCTCAATCAGTGCGATCGTACCATGCTTCAGTTCCCCGGCTGCCAGGGCTTCGGAATGGATGTAGCTGATTTCCTTGAGCTTCAGGCTGGCTTCCATTGCCGCCGCATAGTCAAGATTGCGTCCGATGAAGAAGACATCCTTTTCCTTGGCAAATGCTTCTGCCATGTTCTGGACGGCTTCCACGGAATCCACCAGGGTCTGGGACTGGGCGGGGATGGCTTCCAGAGCTTTGACAAACTGCAGGTAGGTTTCCTCATCGATTGTCCCGCGGTCATAGGCCATTTCATAGGCCAGGGCGCTGAGCAGAGCCAGCTGCGTGGTATAAGCCTTGGTACTGGCTACGGCAATTTCGGGACCTGCCCAGGTGTACAGAAGCAGATCCGCTTCCCGGGATACCGTGCTGCCGACCACATTGGTTACAGCCAGGACTTTGCACCCCTTTGCCTTGGCCAGACGCAGTGCAGCCAGGGTATCTGCGGTTTCCCCGCTCTGGCTGACCACGATGACCAGGTCATCCGGGTTCAGGATCGGGTCACGGTAACGGTATTCGCTGGCAATATCCACTTCCACCGGAACACGCGCAACCCCTTCGATCAGGTATTTGGCAACCACCCCGGCATGATAGGCCGTGCCGCAGGCGGTAATCACACAGCGCTTGATCGTTTTCAGGACTTCCGGCACCAGCCCGGCTTCTGCCAGGGTCAGTCTGCCTTCACGGACACGCGGGGAAATGGTATCGCGCAGGGCTCTGGGTTCTTCATGAATCTCCTTGATCATGAAATGCGGATAACCGCCTTTTTCCGCGGATTCCACATCCCAGGTCACGTGGAAGATCTCCTTGGTGATCTTCTGCCCAAGCTGGTTGTAGAGCTCAATCCCGTCCCGGCGGACGATGGCGATATCCTTATCATCCAACAGGTAAACTTCACGAGTATAGCTCAAAAGCGCAGGAATATCACTGGCGATGAAGTTCTCCTTTTCGCCGATCCCGATGACCAGCGGGCTGTCCTTGCGTGCACAGATCAGCTCCTCCGGATCATCCTTGCTGATGACGACCAGGGCATAGCTGCCTTCCAGATGGGGAAGGGTCCTGCGGACCGCTTCGAACAGGGAGCAATTCGTCTCCCTGCGCATATAATCGACATAATGGGCGATGACTTCCGTATCCGTCTGGGAACGGAAAGTATATCCCTTTTCCGTCAGGAAATCCTTGATTTCCTGGAAGTTTTCAATGATCCCGTTATGCACCACGGCCAGGTCGTTTGCCATGGACGTATGCGGGTGGGCGTTTTCATCACTGGGTTTTCCGTGGGTTGCCCAGCGGGTATGTCCGATTCCTACAGATCCTGTGAGCGGATTCAGCTCCAGTTCCCCGCGCAGGACAGCCAGGCGCCCCATCTTCTTGGTAACGGACAGCATCCCGTCCTGATAGACGGCAATTCCTGCACTGTCGTACCCTCTGTATTCCAGTTTTTCCAATCCGTCCAGCAGGACGGGCATAGCTTCTCTATAACCGATATAACCTACGATGCCGCACATGAGGCACCTCCGAATATTCTTAGAATTTTTGTGTCTGTACCGTATTGTACGAAGAATCACTTCTCCGGTTTGGCGGTACGCGGTGACACGCCGCTGCGGGTATCCGCTGATGATTCGATAGTCCCGCTCCTCGTCAACTTGCCAGGGCAAGCCCATGCGCTATATGCATAGAATCCTGTTCGACTTTCCTCCTTTCCCGGACACATACATATTTAGAAATATTATACACTTATGCATGATAATGCGCAAGTCTGATCCCCAATATGCTGTTGTTCCCGGACATTTCCCATTCTTTCCCTTGTATATAGGATTCACTTTTGCTAAACTGATTCCGGCAGGATTCCTGTACAATTCCATTAGAATGCGAGGAAAAAGGATGAAACAGTTGAAATATCCGTCCCCGATGATCCGGGTGCCGCATATGCTTCATGGCGGAGACTATAATCCCGATCAGTGGCTCCAGTGGAAAGAAACCGTCCTGAAGGAAGACATGCGTATTGCCAAACTGGCGGGTATCAATACATTGACGATCGGTATTTTTGCCTGGACCTGTCTGGAACCGGAAGAAGACGTCTTCACGTTTGAATGGCTGGATGAAATCATGGATATGCTCCGGGACAACGGCATTACGGCTATCCTGTCCACGCCTTCCGCTACAAGGCCGGCCTGGATGGTACAGAAACATCCATCCGTCATGCGGGTCAATGACCACGCAGAACGGCTTCGGTACTCCACCCGCGCGAATTTCTGCTACAGCGATCCCTATTATATAAAGAAGGTTCAGCAGATTAACTCCCTTCTGGCCCAACGGTATGCTTCCCATCCGGCTCTCGGCATGTGGCACCTGAGCAACGAGTACAGCGGAGCCTGTTACTGTGACCGATGCCAGGAAGAGTTCCGTGCATTTCTCCAGAGAAAGTACAAAACCCTGGATGCCCTGAACACAGCCTACTGGTCCGCGTTTTGGAGTCATACCTATACCGACTGGGCGCAGATTGAGGCCCCCGTTGCCTTTGGCGAAAACAATGTGCACGCACTGAATCTGGACTGGAAACGGTTTGTCACCTATAAAACCAGGGATTTCATGGAGAAGGAGATGGAACCCCTGCGTACCTATACCCCGGATGTCCCGATCACAACCAATATGATGGGTACCTATCCGGGGCTGAACTATTTTTCACTCTCCGAACCTCTGGATCTTGCTTCCTGGGATGCATATCCCCAGTGGACCGGACACAAGGAGAAGGATATCCCCCTGGGATATGAGTTTTCCTTCAAGCATGACCTGACCCGCGGTCTTAAGAACGGCAGGCCTTTCCTTCTGATGGAAAGCTCCCCGTCCGCGACCAACTGGAGGCCGATTGCCAAACTCCACCGTCCGGGTGTCCTGCTCCTGCAGGGCATGCAGGCCGTAGCTCATGGGGCAGACAGCGTACAGTATTTCCAGTACCGCAAAAGCCGCGGAGCGTCGGAAAAGTTCCACGGTGCCGTCATTGACCATGTCGGACACGAAAATACCCGGGTAACCCGGGAAGTCTTCCGGGTTGGGGAAGTCCTCCAAAAGCTGGATGCAGTGGTCGGGACAACGGTTCCTTCCAAAGTTGCACTTGTCTATGACTGGGAAAACCGCTGGGCGATCGATGACAGCCGGGGCATGGCACAGGAAAACAAATATGAAGAAACCGTGATTGCCCATTACACGGCATTGAAAAAGCTGGGTATTCCCGTGGATATTATCGATGAAAGCAAACCGCTGGACGGGTATCAAATGCTGGTCGCGCCCATGCTGTACCTGCTCAAGGATGAATTTGCCGGCCGGATCCGCACGTTTACCGAAAACGGCGGGACGTTTGTCGCCACTTATATGACCGGCTGGGTGGATGAAAACGACCTGGTGCGTCTGGGCGGCTGGCCGGGACCCCTGCGAGACATCCTGGGGGTATGGTGCGAAGAAATCGATGCCCTGTATCCGGAAGACCGGAACTGTGTCGTCTATAAGGGGAAATCCTATGAGGCCCGGGAACTGTGCGAATTGTCCCACGCTGAAACGGCTGAAGTCCTGGCCTGTTATGGGGAAGATTTCTACCAGGGATATCCGGCGCTGACAAGGAACCGGTTCGGAAAAGGGAAAGCCTACTATATGGCTGCCCGCACCGGAGAAGATTTCCTGACCGTATTCTATGAAGATGCCGTAACGGAACTGAAGCTTCCCCGGATGACCAAGGATATACCGGACGGTGTCATCGCATCTGTGCGTACCGACGGCACCGACGACTTCCTTTTCCTTC
>JAFPSR010000077.1 GCA_017413675.1 Clostridia bacterium
AGACGATCTGCCTGGCGGTTTCCCCGGCGCTCAAGGCCATCGGGGTTCCCTCCCGGCCGCGCCTGTTCGAGGCAAAGCAGGCTATCCGGAAGTATGAGGCCATGCATCATACCCGTGTGTATTACTATATTGCTGTCCCCCGTATGGAAGAATACGAGAAAGTATCTGCACTGATCTATTCTATCTACCTTCGCTACGCCGCAGCGGAAGACATCCATGTTTACAGCATAGATGAGGTTTTCGTGGACTGTACCCCGTACCTGCACCTGTACATGGCCCAGGCCCTTCGCCAGGGGATGCACCCGGCGCATGTCATGGCCATAGCCATGATCAGGGATGTTCTGAAAACAACCGGCATTACGGCTACCGTCGGGATCGGCACAAACCTGTACCTGGCCAAGGTGGCAATGGATATCGTCGCAAAGAAGCAGCCGGCAGATAAGGACGGCGTGCGGATCGCGGAACTGAACGAGAAGTCCTACTGCTACCTGCTGTGGAACCACACGCCGCTCACAGACTTCTGGCAGATCGGTCCCGGAAAGGCCAACCGCCTGCAGAAAGCGTACCTTTATACCATGGGTGAAGTGGCCCAGAGAAGCCTGTATGATGAGGAATTCTTCTATAAAACCTTCGGGATCGACGGGGAGATCCTGATCGACCACGCCTGGGGCATGGAACCGGTTACCATGGCGGATATCAAGAAATACCGGCCGACAGGGCACAGCCTTTCCAACGGGCAGGTGCTCTCCAGGCCGTATAAATACAAGGAAGCACGCATCGTATTTCAGGAAATGATCGATGTTCTCTGCGCTGAAATGCTTTCCAAAAACCTGGTTTCCAAAGTATTCACATGGTGGGTAAGCTACGACTACAAATCCCTGGAGGAATGCCCGAACTACGACGGCCCGCTTGTGATCGATTTTTACGGCCGCCTTCATCCGAAGCATAACAACGGGACCGTCCGGCTTCAGGATAAAACCAATTCCGTCAAAACGATCATGACTGCCCTTCTGGCGCAGTTTGACCGCAAAACAGACCATCGTCTTCTTTACCGCCGGATCGGTATCAATGCCGACCGCACAGCAGCAGACAATGGAGCCTTCCAGCTTAATCTTTTCACGGACTATGAAGCGCTTGACAAAGAACGCCGGATCCAGGGAGCCATGCTGGAAGTCCGGCGTAGATACGGCGCCAACGCTATGGTAAAAGGAATGAACCTGCTGGAAGGGGCCACAACCATTGAACGGAACGGTTTTATCGGAGGCCACAGAAAATAAAATGAATTCTGAGAAACCGCAAATAAACCGAAAGGAGGTCACCAGTTGTCATGACATCTACAGCCCAGGCTGCTCCGGCCATGCTGCCGGAAGTCGGATATATGCCCATGCCTTATGGCTTTGAATATAAATCCGTGTTTCTGCACGGACGCCCGAAACACCGCAAATATGATGATTTCTGGATAAAGCACCCTCCGATGGATATCACGCACCGTGCCAAGATATTCGCGCCTTTTGCCGCCCTGGCCGGTTTCGATGGCTGGATCCGCTCAAAAGAAACCCTCTATACTGACCGCCGGGAACTCTCGGAAAGTGAAAAGGAAACCATAAACCGGAATGCTGCTCT
>JAFPSR010000078.1 GCA_017413675.1 Clostridia bacterium
GACCATAGACCCAAACCAACCGAAACGCCGTATGCCGAAGACGGCACGTACGGTGTTGTGGGAGGACGGGGGTTAGCCACCCCCTCCTACCCGATTGTATTTCCGAGGTTGACCTCTCCCGCCCGGGCTGTTGGAAGGAAGTTGGGAACCTTGACAGAAAAAACAGTCCTCCGATATAATGAATTGATAAGTGGCCGGAGATATTCCGCTGTCGGATCAGGAGGACAGGACAGGAAAATCCCGCCATTTTGGTTCTGTCGATAGATATGCTGTGCCTGTTGATCCTTCGTCTTCAGCATGGCTTTTTTAGGAGCGAATCATGAATTGCACACATTTCCGGCCCGGAGAACGTCTGGATGATCTGCAACACAATGGTTTGGTAATTATACAAAACAGGAATCAGTTCTGTTTCGGCACGGATTCCATACTGCTGGCGCATTTTGCGTCGGATGATAAGGCGAAGAAGGTTTGTGATCTCGGGACCGGGAGCGGAGTCCTTCCGCTTCTTCTTTCCGATATGATGCCGCAGGCTTCTTTTGTCGGCGTAGAGATCCAGGCGGATGTCTGCGATATGGCCAGAAGGTCCGTGGGGATCAATTCCCTGGAAAAGCGGATCGAAATCCGGGAGATGAACCTGGTGGACGCCCCGGCGGTCTTTGGAAAAGCTTCCTTCGATATGGTCATCTGCAATCCCCCTTATGGGAAAAGGGGATCCTGTGTCCTGTGCAATAATGACGCAAAGAATATTGCACGCCATGAAATCCTCTGTACTTTGGAAGATATTATCCGGACAGCATCCGGCCTGTTGTGCAATGGCGGGCGGTTTTACCTGGTCCACCAGACGGAAAGGATGCTGGAAATCCTTGAACTTTTGCGGGAAAACTGCCTGGAACCCAAAAAACTGCAGATGGTGCACCCGCAGGTCAGCAAAGCTCCTTATCTGATTCTGTTGGAAGCGGTAAAGGGGCAGAAAAGCAATATGCAGATCCTCCCGCCGTTGATTGTATATGACGATGCTGGCAACTATACGCCTGCCCTGCGGGAAATCTACGGGATTTCCGAAACCTGAACGGGTTTATTTCCCCGTCAGGAAACGGCAGATGCACGGACTGAGGCTGCTGTAAAGTGTAGGTTGCAAAGGAGAACTCTATGCGTATTGATGTGTTTGATACTCCGCTTTTCCCGATGCGTCTCCAGCGGGATGTTACGGTGATTGCGGTAGATCCCATCTATATGACTTCCGATATTGTCCTGGCCATGAAGAACGGGGCCAGGGAAGTCATCCCGGCCGAGGATGCCGAGGCGGCCGGACAGATTATCCGAAGGCTTGGACAGGCGCACTGTATCCTGGCCGGGGCGGATAAGCACGAAACGCTTCCCGGGTTTACCATCGGGGATGATCCGTTTTTCTATGATGAAGAGACGATACAGGGGAAATCCGTGATCCTGCATGAAGAGCAGGGGAATGCCGCACTGTTCAAGGCAAAGGAAGCCGGAAAAGTCTTTATCGGCAGTTTCCTGAACGCGGAAGCGGTAGCGGCCTGCGCCGTAGCGGAGCAGCAGGATATCATCCTGTTGTGCGCGGGCACAGACGGCCGTTTCTCCCTGGATGATGTCCTGTGCTGCGGATCCATCCTGCGCAGGATTCTCCGGATCGGGGGTGACCGGCTGCTGTGCGACCTCGGACGGACAGCACTGGCCTTGTATAATTCCTACCATGATGTGCTTTTTGAGGTACTGAAAGCGACGCAGTCTGTCGAACAGCTGTGCAGGAACGGGCATACGGATGCAATCCGGATGTGCCTTCAGGAAGATACCTACAATACGGTCCCGATTTTTGCGGAAGGAACGATTCATGCCGTAGAATATGACCCGGACCTGGAAGAAGAATAGTTTCTGCAGGCAGCGGGCAGTTTATGCTTGAAGAAGAAAAAGGGAAATGGTATACTGGTTGTGCTGATTTCTCAGCAGTGCGTTGAAGGGAAGAGTACTCCTTCCGGTGAATTCCAGAGACCCGGGGTAAGCTGAAAACCGGGATTCAACAGCAGGAGGAACATGGTCCTGGAGCTTTTCCGGTGATAGTTAGCCGGGGACGGTTGATCGCGTTATGGATCCGCCAATGTTGGTTGGTTTGAGTCCGTGTATACGGAAAATCAGGGTGGTACCGTGCATGCCTGCGCCCCTGTCCGGGGTGCGGGCTGTTTATTTTTTTAGGAGGAATAGGAATGGCTGGAAAAACATTCTATGTGACGACACCGATCTATTACCCCAGTGCAAAACTCCATATCGGCCACGCTTACTGTACAGTGGCAACCGACGCCATCGCGCGCTACAAGCGGCTTTGCGGATATGACGTCATGTTCCTGACCGGGACAGACGAGCATGGGCAGAAAATTGAGGATAAGGCACGCGAAGCGGGTATGACCCCCAAACAGTTTGTCGACAATATTGTCGAAGGGGAAAAAGGGGTCAAGGATCTGTGGAAGCTGATGAATATCAGCAATGACCGCTTCATCCGGACAACGGATGCCTATCATGAAAAAGCAATCCAGCGCATCTTCAAAAAGATGTATGACAACGGGGATATTTACAAAGGCAAATACGAGGGATGGTACTGCACGCCGGATGAAAGCTTCTGGACCGAAAGCCAGCTGGTAGACGGCAAGTGCCCGGACTGCGGCCGCGAGGTCAAGTGGGCGGAGGAGGAAGCCTATTTCTTCCGGGCAAGCAAATATGCCGACCGTGTCCGGAAACTGCTTACCGAAACGGATTTCCTGGAACCCAAATCCCGTGTCAATGAAATGGTGAACAATTTTATTGACTGTGAAGGGGGACTGCAGGACCTCTGTGTTTCCCGTACAAGTTTCTCCTGGGGCGTTCCGGTAGATTTTGACCCGAAGCACGTGGTGTATGTCTGGCTGGATGCATTGTTCAATTACGTCACAGCTCTGGGATACTGCAATGAAGAGCACGATGATCTGGAGAAATATTGGCCGGGAGTGAATATCGTCGGCAAGGAGATCGTCCGTTTCCACTCCATCTACTGGCCTGCATTCCTGATGAGTGTGGGTCTGCCGCTGCCCAAGAAGGTCTATGGACACGGGTGGCTGGTTATTGATGGGAAGAAGATGGGGAAATCCCTGGGCAATGTCGTCGATCCGTATCTGCTGGCAGAACGGTACGGAGTAGATGCACTCAGATTCTTCCTCCTGCGGACGTTCCCGTTCGGGTCAGACGGAAACTTCACCAACGAGCTTCTGATCAGCACGATTAATACTGACCTTGCCAACGATCTTGGAAACCTGTTAAGCCGTTCAACGGCCATGGTGGAGAAGTATTTCGGCGGGACACTGCCCGCGGTACAGGCGGAAGGTCCGGAGGATGCCTCCCTGATCGAGATGGCTGCCGGCTTGCGTGACCGTTATGAAGCACAGATGGACAAATTCCAGCTGCAAAACGGTCTTGCGGAAGTGTTTTCCCTCATTCAGCGCGCCAACAAATATATCGATGAAACGGCGCCCTGGGCTTTGGCAAAGGATATGGAAAACAACGGGGCGCGTCTCGGACGTATCCTGTACAACCTGCTGGAGACCTGCAGGATCGCCGGTGTGCTGCTCACACCGTTCATGCCGGAAAGCTGCGAAAAACTCTTTGCCCAGATCGGGGCAGGTGCCGATGTGCAGACCTGGGACAGCGTAGCCGGATGGGGGGTACTGCCCGTAGGGGTCAGCGTGACCAAGGGAGCTGCCCTTTTCCCGCGGATCGATGCCAAGAAGGAACTGGAGGAGCTGGAAACGCTGCTCGCCAAAGCGAACACACCGGAAACACCTGCCCTGGAAACCGAGCCGCTTGCAACGGAAGCTGTGGATTTTGATACGTTCTGCCGCAGTGATTTCCGTGCAGTTAAGGTGAAGGCCTGTGAAACGGTCAAGAAGAGTGATAAACTTCTGCGCTTTACCCTGGATGACGGGACCGGTACGGACCGTCAGATCCTGTCCGGTATCCGTAAGTATTACGAGCCGGAACAATTGGTCGGAAAGACACTGTTGGCGATTGTCAACCTTCCCCCGCGCAAGATGATGGGGTTGGAGAGCTGCGGTATGCTGATTTCCGCTGTCCATAAAGAGAACGGGGAAGAGAAGCTGAATCTGGTAATCCTGGATGATGCAATCCCCGCCGGAGCGAAGATGTGTTGATGCAATCATGGTCTCCCGGTTCCCAGTGAATCGGGAGGCCTTTTTCCGCAGAAGGGATTTCTTCCTGCCGGAGGCGTGAAGCCGGTATGAATTTGGATTTTATACTTGACAGGAACCGGATGTTCTGTTAATATTCATTTGTTGCCTTTTGGCAATGTGACGCGGGGTAGAGCAGTCTGGTAGCTCGTCGGGCTCATAACCCGGAGGTCGAGTGGTTCAAATCCCTCCCCCGCAACCAATGGCGGCGTAGCTCAGTTGGCTAGAGCATTCGGTTCATACCCGGAGTGTCATGTGTTCGAATCACATCGCCGCTACCAAAAAAGGATTGCTATCTTGACAAAGACAGCAATCCTTTTATTATATTTGTGACTTGGTCATTTATAACGAGAGACGGAGGTGACAGAAGGATGTCTTTTCATACGGAGTCCAGCGCACGAAAAAGCCAACTTGTTGTTTTGTCTGTATCTGTTGTATTTGCCCTGCTGTCCCTGTTCGGCTTAAAGATTGC